>JACMKG010000185.1 GCA_014380255.1 Prolixibacteraceae bacterium
GCATCTAAACGAAACATTAAAGGGGTAAATTTAGGAAACGGGCTTTACCCAACTGAAGCTTCTGCCAAACAATTTGGAATGACTCAAAAGGAGTTGTCAGATTTGTTTTGGAAAGGAGTCAATGTCGATTATTCCAAACTGGAGGCTACAGGGAAGACTGTTCAAGCTGTACTTGCGGCAGGAAAGGAAGTCCAGATTACCAATCCCAATGGAACCGATTTAAAAGTTCGTATTGAGAAGCGGCCAGTGATTGTAAGTGATGGAGTTCTTTCTGCTGATGATCTGAAGAAAGGATTTGCCTCATCACAGGTTTACCTTCCGGCCGGGGAGGCCTATTTAGCGCCAGTTCCCGGATCTGCAGAAGGAAAAGTTGTAGTAGATCATCAATTCTACCAGGGTAAAGAGATCACTGGACTTACTTTGACCTTTAAGGCAGGAAAACTTACCTCCATGACGGCAAAATCTGGTCTGGAGCCACTCAAGAAATTGTATGATGCCGCTGAACCCGGTAAAGAAGAATTCGCTTTTGTTGATTTGGGATTAAATCCCAATGTACAATTGAAGGCTGGGAGTAAACTGGGTGCCTGGATGCCTGCTGGCATGGTGACAGTCGGTATAGGCAACAACATGTGGGCAGGGGGTGAAAATAAAAATGCCTATTCGCTGTTTTCTTTTTTGCCTGGGAGTACGCTGAAAGTGGATGGTAAAGTCTTAGTGGAAAACGGCATGTTGAAAAATTAAGCGTAACCTAAAGATTTTTAAAGTTGAACTATAAGTGAATAAAGAAAGGTCATCTTTAGAATGGGATGACCTTTTTATTGTAAAATCAGTGGATTTTTCTGAATCAATTGATGATTTATTTTATCACCGCATCCCACAGTACTTCCACCGGGTGCAGCACTTTACGTCCTGTGCCATCTTCAATGTGATGACGGCAGGAAGTGCCGGGAGCGGTAATGATTTCTGCTGCGGGTGCCTTGCGCACTTCAGGAAACAGGTGAAGCTCGCCAATCTGCATGCTTAAGTCGTAATGCTCCTTTTCATAGCCAAAGGAACCGGCCATACCGCAACAGCCGCTTTTGATCTCCTGTACCTTATAATTGACAGGCAGTTGAAGCATCTGAATGGTCGGTAGGGTAGAGGCCACCGCCTTTTGCTGGCAATGACCGTGCAGTTTAATAGTCCTTTCATCGGTAGTAAATTGCTCACTCCGGATATTTTCTTTGGATACTTCGCTGACAATAAATTCCTCCAGCAGCATCGCATTCTTTCCAAGCAGTTTGGCTGTCTGCTGAAGCGATTTATCCACCAGGTCAGGATATTCGTCACGGAAGGTAAGGATGGTGGATGGCTCAATACCGATCAAGGGTACTTCTTCTGAAATGATGGTTGAAAGATGGGCAACATTGTAGTTGGCGATCTCTTTGGCTTTGCGTACCATACCTTTGGAAAGGAAGGTGCGCCCGCTTTCCATGTGCTTTGGAATCACGACCTCATAGCCTAATTTATTCAACAGTAAAATGGCTTTTATCCCGATATGACTCTCATTGAAATTGGTAAACTCATCGGCAAACAGATACACCTTTTTAAGGCTCTTTTCTGACGATTTGTGCTTCCCTTGCCAGTGACGCAACGTTTCATCTGACAGCTTTGGAATATTCCTCTGGGGAGCAAATCTGATGGCTTTCTTAAATAAATCAGTTCCGGTAATGAAATTAGTGACTGGTCTGAAGAACATGCCCAAGCCGTTGATTCTGGGTAAGTAGGCAATCAGGCGTGAACGCATAGGAAACCCGTGCTGATCGTAGTATTGCTGAAGGAATTCGGCCTTGAACTTGGCCATGTCAACATTGGAAGGGCACTCCGACTTACAGGCCTTACACATGATACACAGGTCGAGCACCTGCAGCACTTCTTCTGAATCGAAGACATTGCCATTCTTTGGCCTTGTAAGGTATTCGCGCAAGGCATTGGCACGGGCACGAGTAGTTTTATCTTCATCGCCCGTAGCCATGTAAGTAGGGCACATGGTACCCCCTATAAGGCTGCTTTTACGGCAGTCGGCTGAGCCGTTGCACATCTCCACAGAACGGAGCAAATCGCCGTGGGGAGCATAATCAAAGAGGGTGTCAGCCTTAAAAGAGGGCTGTCCCATTAAAAGGCGAAGGTCCTGGGTGATGGGAGGGGTATCCACAATCTTGCCCGGGTTCATAACGTTGAATGGGTCCCAGGTGTATTTAAGTTTACGGATCAGCTCATAGTTGTGCTGTCCCAACATAAAGGGAATGAACTCTCCACGTAATCTACCGTCACCATGCTCACCGCTTAAAGAGCCCCTGTATTTTTTGACCAGCTGGGCTACTTCCCTGGCAAGCGTATGATAGATTTTCACATCTTCGGGATCCTTCAGGTTGAGCAAAGGCCTTAAATGCAGCTCCCCGGTAGCGATATGACCATAATACACACACGTCAATCCATGGCGGGCAATGATTCTATTAAACTCATGAATATAATCAGGCAAGTAATCCGGTGCCACTGCTGTATCTTCAATAACCGTCACGTTTCTTTTCTCACCCGGTATGTTGGATAGTACGCCTAGTCCGGCTTTTCGTAATTCCCATATCTTTTTAATGCTCTCCTTATCGGTAAACAAAGGAAAATGATACCCGTAGCCATGTTTTAAAAGATCCTCTTCAAGAGCTTTGGCTTTTTTAATAATCTCCTCTTCCACATCGGACGAGAACTCAATGGTCAGGATGGCTTCCGGATTCCCTTTGATAAAGAACCTGTTTTTGCGTTGATCGATATTCTCAGCCGTGCAATTCAATATGATGGCATCCGTGAGTTCAATGGCATCAGGCTGATGGCGAAGAGCCACAATGTTGCCGTGGATGGCATCTTCGAGCGAATTGAAATGAGCACATACCAATCCCTGGTATTTGGGAGGAAGCGGGATCAGGTTAAGCCTTATTTTATGGATGAAAAGCAATGTTCCTTCAGAGCCTGCCAGCAGTTTGCAGAAGTTGAAAAGCTTGCCATTGGACGTAAAGGGGTCTGTTTCAAGCAATATATCCAGTGCATAGCCATTGTTACGACGGGTAACTTTTGGGTCAGGATATTCCTTCCGTATTTGTTCCTGGTTAAAAGGGTCTGAAAGTGTTTCCTGTATATTCTTATATATCTTGGTTTCCAAGAGTTCAGAATCTGCATTGCATTTAGCCTTGAATTCTTCCGTGCTTAGGGCCTTAAAGGTGATGTCGGACCCGTCGGAGAGAATGCCATCTACTTCCAGGACGTGTTCACGGGCGCTCCCATAGATCAAAGAGTGCAACCCGCAGGAGTTATTGCCCAGCATGCCCCCGATGCAGCAACGGTTGGCTGTCGAGGTTTCGGGGGCAAACTGCAGATCGTGTTTAGCGAGAAACTGATTCAGTTCAGCCAGTACGACACCCGGTTCTACATCAACCCAGTGCTCAGCGATGTTTAGTTCACCGATTTTATTCATGTATTTTGAGACATCCACCACGATACCGGCACCTACAACCTGTCCGGCCAATGAGGTTCCCCCGGCTCTTGGAATCACTGAAGTGCCGGTTTGCCTTGCAAAAGCTATTATTTTCCGAATATCTTCCTTGTTCTTTGGCCGGGTGACGGCTTGCGGAATCTCGCGGTAGGAGGAGGCGTCAGTGGCATAAATTACCTTTTGAACCTGATCTGTAAATACATCCCCATCCAAAGATTGCTTAAGACTGAAAAATGGATTTGTCGGTTTCATAGGCGAAAGTTTGTTCAAAAATAAGTAAATAAAGCATGCAAAGAATAGGAGGGAATCGATTGCCTGCTAATTGATAAGAGCCTTTTAGGGTTGCATGCAGATATGAGATTTATCAGTCTGAGTAATAATATTTCAAAACTTAAGGCTCACCTCGGTATAAATTCAGTACTTTTGAGTCGAATTTTTTACTACAAAGTTTAAACTTTTAATCAGCGATGGAAATCTTAAAACGTGTCTATCAAAACTCTCAGAAATATCAGAAAAAGATTGTTTTACCAGAGGGATCTGAACCCAGGACACTGCGTGCAGTGGAAATAGTTTTGAATCAAAAGCTTGCTCAAATCATACTTTTGGGTGACCCGAAAGAAATAAACCAGACTGCCTGTGATATTGGAGTAAATATCGAAGGAGCTACTATAGTAAATCCTAAAACTGATTCACGGCGTGAATCATACGCTGAAATAATGCTTGAGATCCGTAAAGGTAAAGGTTTAACTCGTGAAGCAGCTCTTGAGTTGCTGAATGATCCTTTGTACTTTGCCCCTTTAATGATAAAGAACGGTGATGCGGATGGTGAACTGGCAGGAGCAATCAATGCAACAGGCGATGTGCTTCGCCCTGCATTCCAGTATGTAAAGACTTTACCGGGTGTGAGTGTAGTGTCGGGTGCATTTTTAATGTTTGTGAACGATCCTCATTTTGGTCACGACGGTATCCTTGTTTTTGCTGATTGCGCCGTTTTGCCGGATCCTGATGAACGTCAATTGGCTGAAATAGCAGTTACAACTGCTAAGACGGCAAAAGCTATAATTGGAATGGACCCACGGGTTGCCATGTTAAGTTTCTCGACCATGGGCAGCGCACAGCATCCACGGGTTGATAAAGTAGTGAATGCAACAAGGATTGCCCGCGAGATGGATCCTGAACTGAAGATTGACGGAGAAATGCAACTTGATGCTGCCTTGATTCCTGAAGTTGGACGTTTAAAAGCTCCTAACAGTGAGGTGGCAGGCCGTGCCAATATATTGGTGTTCCCTAGTCTGGAAGCTGCCAACATTGGTTACAAGTTGGTTCAGCGCCTTGGAAAAGCAGAGGCTGTTGGACCTATTCTGCAGGGAATGGCTGCGCCGATCAATGATCTTTCAAGAGGCTGTTCGGTGAGCGATATTGTGAATATGGTAGCAATAACTGCCAATCAGGCGGCGGCCCTTTTTGACTAATAAATGCAGTAGCCAGTTGTAAGAAGCTGGTAGCTTGAACAGGAAGAATGTATTGATAATAAGGGCTGTTGGCGGCTAGTGGCTGGCAAGAAATGCTTCGAACAGAGGTGAGTTAAGATGATAGGAGCATGGTTTTGCCGGATGCGAGTAGCCAGAAGCCAGCAACTTGAATTAATTATTTAATAGTATAATCATGCCAGGTGAAATTATTTATGAACCAATAGAAGACTTTGGTTTAAGTAAAAAAGATAGAAGCAAAACGCTCTTTTCCAAGATTGGTGTTGTGGGATGCGGTCTGGTTGGCCAGAACATCGCACGTGTGGCCAGTTTCTATGGAATTGAAGTCGTTTTTATTGAAGTAAGTGAAGAGAAAATTAAGGAAGCATACAAAAATATTGAGAATCTGCTCGACGAACGTATTGAACACTGGGGAATTACCCAGGGAGAGAAACGTGCCAGCCTTTCAAGAATAAAAGGAACCCTTGATTACAACGATCTTAAAGGATGCGACTTTGTAATTGAAGCCATCAGGGCTGTTGACCGCGGTGGAAAGATTAAAGAAAGAAAAGAAATCTTCCATAAGATTGAAGAAGTAGTGGACAAGGATTGTATCATAGCCACGAATTCAACCACCATCGTTATCACAGAACTGTCATCCGACCTTATATACCGCGATCGTTGTGTGAGCCTGCATTTCTTTGTAAACTCACAGGAAGCACGCATCGTGGAAGTCGTAAAGGGATTGTATACCACTGATGAATCGTATCAGAAAGTATGCAAATTCGTCACTCTTATCAACCGCAAGATTGTACCTGTTCAGGAATCGGCAGGTCTGGTAAGCGTGCGAATGTTTGTGGTAGCCCTAAATGAAGCCTGCGAGATACTGATGGAAGGCATCTCTACGGTTGATGATATTGATCAGACTCTGAAGATTGGACTGGGCATGCGTATGGGCGTCTTTGAAGTCGCCGATAAGATGGGCCTGGATAAGATTATTCGTTGGATGGATAATATTTACAACGAATTTGGCGATGTGCGATACAAGCCAAATCCTTACCTGCGCAAGTTAGTACGTGCCAAACATCTGGGAATAGAAACTGGTGAAGGGTTCTATAAGTACGATGAGAACAGGAAAAAAATAGTTATTACGAGAACAGGCTGTTAAAGCCTGATAAGCTCAAATACATAAATTGAAATAGAATGAAACGAGCCATGAGAAAATCTTCCCTCACACAGGAATGTTTGTTGGCGAGTTCCATCTGACAATTAAAAAACAAATTATAAACAGATGAAAATTCTTGTTTTAAATTGCGGAAGCAGTTCCATAAAATATCAGCTTTTCACGATGGCCAACAGAACGGTCATTGCCAAAGGAGGCGTAGAGAAGCTAGGAATGAAAGGTAGCTTCCTTAAACATGTCCGTCAGGATGGACAGGTTGTCGTTTTTGAAGGTGAAATTCTGGACCATAAAATAGGCATTGAGTATATTTTGGGTATTCTTACCAGTGAAAAGCATGGCTGTCTGAAAACCCTGAATGAACTGGATGCTGTGGGCCATAGGGTGGTGCATGGTGGTGAACGTTTTAATTCAAGCGTTCTGTTAACCGATGAGGTGCTTGCTGAAGTTACGAAATGCATTGATATTGCTCCATTGCACAATCCACCTAACCTTAAAGGGATCAGTGCCATGGAAGAGCTGATACCTGGAATCCCACAGGTAGGGGTTTTCGATACAGCCTTTCATCAAACCATGGAGCCTAAGGCTTACATGTACGGAATCCCTAACGTTCTGTATAAGAAATATGGAATTCGCCGCTATGGATTTCACGGAACAAGCCATCGCTACGTGACTAAACGTGCCTGTCAGCTTCTGGGCGTTGATTACAATACACAAAAGATTATCTCCTGCCATCTGGGTAACGGTGCATCTGTGACGGCCGTAAAGGATGGGAAGTCGGTTGACACTTCGATGGGATTTACCCCGTTGGAGGGCCTGATCATGGGAACCCGCTGCGGCGACTTGGATGTGGGCGTTGTGCAGTATATCATGGAAAAAGAAGAAATAGGCAACCGCTCGGCCAATACGCTGTTTAATAAGCATGCCGGGATGCTTGGTATTTCAGGGATATCATCTGACATGCGCGAAATTGAAATGGCTAAGGCCAATGGCCATGAAAGAGCCACCCTTGCCCTTGATATGTATAACTACCGGGTGAAAAAATACATCGGTTCTTACATTGCGGCCATGGGAGGATTGGATATTCTAATTCTGACGGGTGGAATTGGTGAGAATGCAGATACTACCCGTGAAGGTGTGTGCTCTGATCTTGAATTTCTGGGTATTTCCCTGGATCATGCGAAAAATAAAGGTTTCCGTAGCGAAGGAATCATCAGTACTCCTGATTCCCGCGTGAAGATCATGGTTGTGCCTACGGATGAAGAATTGGTGATTGCTCTTGATACAGAAGAGATCGTTCGTGAGAGTAAAAAAGTATAAGTAAATATTTATCCGCTGCCATCAATTTATAAGCAAAGCTTAGTATACGTAAAAGTATTGAAACGTCCGGTGTTAAACAACATCGGACGTTTTGTTTTCCAATAGTTTAAAAACATTCTCATTGTTGATATAAATAAGCTATTTATTGTTTTGGAAATAGTAAATTTACTTTCAAGAAAAAAAACAAAACATGAAGCTAAAAAGATTAATTAATATCTTTGATTTGGTTGAATCGTTAGATAAAAAAATCTTGATTGCTGTAAATGCTGTTGATGAACATAGCCTCTCGGCCATCGCCGCAGCTGTTAAAACCAATATTGTTGATGCAATAATCACTGGTGACCGTGATGAGATTCTTAAGCAGTGTGACCTCCATAAAATTGATTCTTCGCTCTTTCGCATTGAACAGGCCAATGGTGACGAAGAAGCCGCTGCCTTGGGGGTCAGGCTGGTGAAATCAGTATCAGGAGGTATTCTGATGAAGGGACTGATTAACAGTGATAAATACCTAAGAGCCATTCTCAATAAAAAGACTGGATTAATGCCTCCTGGCGGGGTGCTTAGCCATGTATCGGTAATCGATAACCCAAATTATCACAAGCTTCTAATGGCTAGTGATGTGGCTATCATCCCTTATCCTACCATCAAACAGAAAATTGCAATGGTACATTATCTGAAAGAAATGGCGCATAATTTTGGCATCACAAGGCCTAAAATTGCCATTATTTCTCCCACGGAAGTAGTTACTCCTAACCTTATTTCGAGCATGGATGCCGTTGAGATAATGAAGGCCGGGGAAAACGGGCAGTTTGAACCTGCCATTGTGTATGGCCCAATGGCTATGGATGTAGCAGTCGACATCCAGTCTGCCGTAATTAAGGGTATTACTTCCGAAGTGGCTGGTCATGCCGATTGCCTGTTATTCCCCAATATAGATGCCGGGAATGTATTTTATAAAGTGAACACTAAATTGTGCGGTGCCGAGCAGGCTGCCATCGTTATGGGTGGCCTTGTGCCAATGATCTTATCCTCCAGGGGTGATAGTAAACAAACTAAACTGAACTCAATCGCGCTGGCTGCCCTGTTGAGTAAATAACGAATTTTCATGAACGATATTCAAATACTGGCTATTAATCCAGGTTCTACGTCTACCAAATTTGCCGTCTATTTTGGCAATGAATGTAAGTTGAAAAAGACCTTGAGGCACTCGATTGATGATTTGTCTCTTTACATTAATATCATCGATCAGTTTGAATTCAGAAAAGGCCTTATTATTGATTCACTGGTTGAAGAAGGATTTAATGTAGATAAAATCAAGTATATCATTGGCCGTGGCGGGCTTACTTATCCTTTAAAGTCAGGTGTTTACCTGGTGAATAACCGCATGCTAGAACATGCACGTTCAGGTATTTACGGTCAGCATGCCAGTAACCTTGGGCCTCTGATTGCTGATTACATCGCCCTTCAGATACCCGGTGCTCATGCCTATGTGGCTGACCCGGTTGTTGTGGATGAACTGGAAGATATAGCACGCTTTTCGGGCCATCCCCAGTTTGAACGGCGCTCCATATTTCATGCTTTGAATCAAAAGGCGACTGCTCGTATTCATGCCCGTAAGATAGGCCGCAAATATGAAAAGCTTAACCTGATTGTGGTTCACCTGGGAGGAGGTATTTCAGTGGGCGCTCACCAAAAAGGAAGAGTGGTTGATGTAAACAATGCCCTCGATGGCGAAGGACCTTTCAGTCCTGAACGCAGTGGTACCTTGCCTGCCGGGCAGTTGATCGACCTTTGCTTCAGCAATAAATATGAGAAAGATGAAATTCGTCGCATGGTTATAGGTGAAGGTGGCTATGTGGCTTACCTGGGAACCAACGATTCAAAGGAAGTGGAAGAAAACGCGAATGACGGGGACGAACGTGCCCGCAAGGTTCAGGACGCGTTGGGTTACCAGGTGGCTAAAGCAATTGGCGAGATGGCCGTAGTGCTCAATGGGTATGTGGATGCCATTTTGCTGACTGGTGGGTTGGCTTATAACCAGTACCTTACTCAGTATATCACGTCCAAAGTGGAGTTTATTTCCGGCGTATATGTCTACCCCGGAGAAGATGAACTGGAAGCGCTTGCATCAAATGCGTTAAGGGTTGCTACCGGAGAGGTTCAACCCCTTGAATATCCCAATTGATTTTTATCTTTATAGGCTGAACCAACAACCAATTTTGTCATGAATAAATTAACCGTTTTACTGCTTATCGCATTCCTTGTGGGGGGAAACGCATTTGCACAGCGCGAGAATGTCATATCCGATGAATCAAAAGTTCCAGCATACGAAGTTCCCGATGTATTGACACGTTTTCGAGGAGGGAAGGTTAAATCAGAAAAGGCATGGTTTAAAAAACAAAGGCCGGATATTCTGGAATTCTTTACCAACCATGTGTACGGGAAGGTGCCGGGCAAGGTAGATATTTCAGAAGTAAAGGTTTGGGAAACGGCCGATGACGCGCTTCAGGGAAAGGCGATTCGGAAACAATTATCCTTATTTTTTAAAAAAGATCAGCATAATCTGGAGGTTAATGTGCTGATGTATTTGCCAAAAACTACCCAGAAAGTACCTGTCTTTGTAGCTTATAATTTTACAGGAAACCATGCTGTCTATAATGATCCCGCTATTCGCCTGACCGAATCATGGGTGCCTAACAACCCATCTGTCGGAATCATCAATAACCAGATAACCGAACAATCCAGGGCCAGTGCACAGAACCGTTGGCCTGTGGAGGAGATCATCAAGGCCGGCTATGGGCTGGTTACCGTTTATTATGGAGATGTGGATCCGGATAAGGATGATTTTACCGATGGGATTCATCCATTTCTTTACAAGGATGATCAAACTTCACCTGCATTTGACGAATGGGGATCCATTGCTGCCTGGGCCTGGGGTTTATCACGGGTGAGGGATTATCTTGAAAAAGAACCTATGGTGGATGCCAAAAAAGTGGCTGTACTCGGGCATTCAAGGCTTGGAAAAGCTGCTTTGTGGGCAGGTGCTACCGACGAACGTTTTGCCATGGTCATTTCCAATGAATCGGGTTGTGGTGGTGCTGCCCTTTCACGCAGGATATTTGGAGAAACAGTTGAAATCATCAATACAAGCTTCCCTCACTGGTTTTGTGATAATTTCGTTCTCTACAACGGAAAAGAAAACCTGATGCCTGTTGATCAGCACATGTTGCTGGCTCTCATAGCTCCGCGTCCTTTGTATGTAGCCAGTGCCGAAGGGGATAAATGGGCAGATCCAAAAGGTGAATTTCTTTCCGGAAAATATGCCTCCCCCGTGTATGAATTGCTAGGAATGGATGGCCTTCCTGTTAAGGAAATGCCAGAAGTTAACAGTCCGGTAATGGGACAAATCGGTTACCACATACGCACGGGCAAACATGATTTAAATGTGTACGATTGGCAGCAGTATATCAAATTTGCTGATAAACATTTTAGGGGAAAGTAAAAAAGGAAAACCTGAAGGGTAATAAGCTGTCAGTGAGAAGTCCTATTTCAGGGCTGTAACCAAGTAATTATTTATCAAGTATTTCTTTAAAGTCCTCAAGGATCTTAAGGACTTTAAAGAAATACTTATACCTTCCTCAGGATTCCACAGGATGCCTTATCTCCTGAGAATAGTTTATTTTGTTTCCACAGAATGATAATTAAGAATGAACGATGGACAAAAAATACCTTTTAGCTTTTGATCTGGGAGCCTCAAGCGGACGTGCTATCCTGGGCATTTTATCGGATGGCAAACTTGAATTGAAAGAGATTCATCGTTTCGTCAACCAGATGCAACTAATCAACGGCCATTATTTCTGGAATATATTTAGCTTGTTCAATGAATTGAAAACAGGCCTTAA
>JACMKG010000186.1 GCA_014380255.1 Prolixibacteraceae bacterium
AAATCTCAGATAGAGGCCAACAACCTGCAACTGAAGCCTGCAGACCTTCGGGCATCCAGACATGCCAAATACTTTGTTTCCATACCCCGGGCGCTTGTTAAAAGCAGGCTTATTCATGAATTTTATAAATATAAAACTATTCCCATTGATACGATGATACTGACCGACGCTCAGATCAAATACTATCCGGGAAGGGAGCATACCGAAACAACGCTGAACCAGATCGTGGAGTTTGATCTCTATGAACTCATTGAGAAGGAATTCAACAGTGTCAGCATTGCCAACTTCAGGCTCGACAATGCCCAACTGATGCTATACAAAAATCAAACCGACAGCGCCAGTCAACAGGAATTAAAAAACATCCAGATCAATCTTCAGGAATTCCTGCTGGATTCTGCTTCGTTAAAAGATACCAGCCGCATTTTCTATTCCAGGGATATTGACTTTTCGGTCTCTGAATACGAACTTACGCTGGGTGATAACATTCACCGGCTGAAGGCAGAAAAGCTTGGAATTTCAACCAAAAGGAAGTCTGTTTTTATACGTAAGATTCGTTTATTTCCTCTCCTGTCCCAACAGTTGGCCATTAACTCACCCAATACCATTGATGCCAGCTGCGACAGCGTTAGGCTTGATCTGTTCGACTTCAAGAGGGCTTACCATTCCCAGCGTTTTTACATCCACCGTATAAACCTTTTTAACCCGGAGGTACAGGTCATTAGGAATGAAACAGAACAGATAGAACAGGAGCCTGAAACCTCCAGCTTTGTGTATCGCCTTATTTCCAACTACCTGGAAGGAATCTATGCCGACCAGGTATCGGTGCAAAAAGGAAAATTCCAAATGCTCAATAAAACCGGTATGTGGCAAAGAGGACTTATTGAAACTTCATTCAAGATGTTCCTGAATGGCTTTGCCCTGGATGAAGTAAGCGCCAAAAGGTCGGACAGGCTGTTCTTTGCCAACCAGATCGAGCTTAGTTTCAACGATTACCAGATGCAACTGGTGGATCAGCTTCATAAACTAACGGTAGAGAATTTCTCCATTTCCACCCGAAATAAACAAGCCCACCTGAAAAACCTTCATTTATTCCCTGTTTCCAAAGAGAATGTGGCTGAACGCCTAAAGAAATATAACCGCTCTGAACTTTATGAATTCACGATTCCAGAATTGCATTTCACCAATGCCGATTTCCATCATGCCTTTTTCAATAAGAAATTCACCTCCGAACTGATAACCATTGAAGCGCCGGTAATCTATTATGAGAATTTTGCCACTCTTAAACCTGCAAAGCCTGAAGCTGAAAAAGTGGATTTCGAAGACCTTTACCTGCTGATTTCCAATTATCTGGATGATATTCACATTGGCAAGGTAGACATTCCCGATGGAACCATTCAGCTTATCAGCCACAGCAGAAAAGGCAAAACAATCTCCCTGGACAACCATTTCACCCTCGGGCTGGAGAATCTGCTGATTAATAAAGATCAGTTTGGACGAAAGAAACTGCTTTTCTCCGAGCAGGTTGAATTCTCTGTACGCGACCACTTAATCAGGCTATCAGACAATGTACATGTGATTAAAGCAGGGACCGTAGGCTTTTCAACCCACCGAAACGAGGTATACGTCACCAATGCCCGGATGTATCCTGAAACTAACAGCAAGAACTTTCCAAACATTACCTGGAACATTCAATTGCTGATACCCGAGATCAGAATCCAGGGCATCCAGGTAGAAGATATTTACTTTGACCAGAAGATAGAGGCAGCCAATGTTTTAATCAGTTCTCCGGAGATTAAGCTCTACCAGAAGAATCAGAAAAAGGAACAGGTGGATTTCAAGGGCATCAACTTCCCCATGCCCAAAGAAATAAATACCATTTCCATGGGCCAGTTCAACCTTACCAACGCCACCTTGAAGGTATTCTCGGAACTGGGCTTCCAACCACAGTTGATTGTCCAGTCGGACCTAAAGATGGAGTCCCAAAATGTGTTGATAGAAAAGAATACACGTACCAATGAACCTGAATTTAAGAGCGGGAAATACATCGCCGGGTTATACCAGTTTATTTTTACCCCGAAGGTTAAGAATCAGCAAATCAGCATTGAAGAACTCAACTTCTCAACAGCCGAACGTCACCTGGTGGGAAAGAAGCTTACCGTGAAGCCCAAGACCAGGAATGAACAGCAGGATCAGTTTGAAATGTACATTCCTACTTTTTCCATGAATGGATTTGATATGGATAAGGCATACAGAAATTATCAGTATTTCTTTGAATCAATTCTGGTCGAAAAGCCCCTTTTAACGCTGTATAACAACGCCCCGGACTCCATTCAGATCAATCCCTTCAACGTGAATTTATACCCTCATTTCGATAGTTTTGCCGATGTATTTGCCACCAACAATCTAAAGATAAATGATGCTGGCCTTACGGTCATAAAAAAGGGAAAGAAGATCGTTCAGCAAAAGATTTCCTTCGACCTTTCCAACTTCAGGATTGATAACAAACCCTCCTCCGGCTTTTTACATGCGGCTGATTTTGCCTTCAGCATACAGACTATCAAGCGTCGCGATGAGATGAAGCTTTACGATTTTACCATTGGGCAGACCAGGTATTCGTCGAAGAACAACCGCTTTACTGCGATTGATCTGCAGGTTAATCCTATCCTTACCAAAGAGCAGTTTAATCGCCAAAGTGGATTCCAGTCTGATTATTACAGTGGAAGGATTGATTCCATCGTCATTGGCCATCCCGATATCAGGCGATGGTTCGAGAGCGGCGTGCTGGCTGGTAGACTGATGTCAGCCAATGGGTTGAACTTCGATATTTACAGGGATAAGCGCTTGCCTTTTGATGAAACCAGGCGCCCTAAGATGCTGCAGGATATGATTAAAGAGATCCCCTATCCTATTCGCATTGACTCACTTAAACTCATTAATTCAGTCATCAGTTACACAGAACAGCCTCTTTTGGGCGAAGCTCCGGGGAAGATCACATTCAATCGTATTAATGTGACCCTTAAACCTTTTACCAACATGAAAAATGCCGGATCCAGAATACCTGATTTTAACATTCTTGGTAGCGCCAGCATCCTGGATCAAGGAAAGATGAATGTACAGATGAATTACCTGATGAATCATCCCGACAACCAGTTTACCGCCTCAGGCAGCCTTGAGCCTTTTAATATGGAGATTCTAAACCCCGTGCTTGAACCCCTGGCATTGGTTTCCATACGCTCAGGAAAGGTCGATCAATTTCACTTTGATCTAACAGCAGACCAAAAGCAGGCCACAGGGCAATTATTCTTCGGCTACGATGACCTGCGAATCTCTGTTCTTGCGTTGAAGGATGGGAATACCAAGGAAGCCAAATTTGCAAGTTTCCTGGCCAACAGCCTGCTGCTTCGTTCAAAGAATCCCAGGGGCAAGGAGCTGGAGGCTGATGAGATCAGCTTCCAAAGAGATCAGAAACGCTCTGTTGTGAATTACTGGTGGAAGGCAATCTTCAGCGGCGTGCGTAACACCTTGGGCATCAAAGACAGAGAAGAAGACGAAGAAGAAGCAATACCTCCAATTGAAGGAATGAAGGACTGATGGATTGATGGATTGATGGATTGATGGACTGAAAGGATTGATACTCCTGTCTCACTTTTTCCTTCCTTATTTCTTGTTACTTATTTCTTATTATTTGGATTGAAGGACTGGTTATCCGCTGTGGCGGAAAGGACTAAGACTGTTGCCTTCACTTTCCATTATTCCAAGGTCAATAAGTTATGGCTGCCCTAACGGGATGCTGCCTCTTAGCATTAAGTACGGTAAGACAAACAATCAAAACAAATGTCATCCTTACTCCCGTGCCTTTAGGCACCAAATAGGGGAAGAAACAATAATCCCACGGAAACCAATCCCGTCCCCATAGGGACGAAACATTCTACCCATATTTCATCCCTTACGGGAGTACACACCTTTTTATATGACCAAGGCTATATCAGGGCTATATTAAAGCTATATCAACGCTATAAGTTTTAATTTTCAACATAGACTTAATATAGGCTTGATATAGCCTTGGTAGGGTTCTTCAGGTAGAAATAGAAGAAAGGTAGAAAGGCAAAAGTAAAAAGAAAGTGATGACACTTCAGTTCCTCAGTCCATCTGTCCATCTGTCCTTCAACACCTCTTCTATTTCCTTAAATTCCAGATGACCGATAGCTTTACGGTTTGATAGGTCCAGTCGCGCAAGCCATGTAAATATTGAAAGCGCAGAGTATGCTTTTTAAACGAGCGGTTCAGGTCGAAGGTATAAACCATGGGGCGGTCTCTTTCCTGCTTGTAGCCCGAATAGCCTGACAGGGAATTGGAAATCAGCCAATGCGATCCTCTCACATCGGCCCCTACCCCATACAGGTAGGCATCGTTCTGCAGGTTCAGGTCATCATTGGTTTGCCAGGAGTAAAAACCCATGGAAGTATAGGGCCTAAAGAACACCTTTTCACGGGAACTTGCATATTCCTTTGAAAAGCTTATATCGATAAAGTAGCCTGGACTGTCAGAATAACGGGCGGCCTCCAATTGGCCTCCTGAGGCTGTACGCCCCGCCAGTCGAAGCATCGTATCGGGAAACTTTTTGTCTTTGATGAGCTGCACCAGAGTGGTAAAATAGAAATCCCCCATGGCAAAGCCCTTTCCATTATAATCGCGTGCAATCCTTTGATCGCGGATGCTGTCAGACATGGCATAATGCTCCAGTAAGACTCCATAAAATTCAATGGCTATTCTATCTTCGGCAAACGAACGGTAATACTTTGCCCAGATGTTTTGGGTGGGATCGCCTGAACGAAAATGGAAATCAGCACTTAGCTCAATGCTTGCCCCGGGGGTTATTATTCCTTTTTTCATCTCGGGAACAGGCAAGGCATTGGGGCCCAGATAACCTGGGGTAATATGCATCATCCCACGCCAGTCGCGCATTCCGGGCTGCCATCCGTGCCTGGTATTCCACCAGGTCCAATCTTCTTCAGCAAAGCCTAATAAAGGAACAAGGCACAATAGTATGAATCCTGATACTTTCATACCCCAAATATATAAAAGGAATCAATTGGAGATGTTGAAAGGGAGCAGTATTCAGTGGTTAGTATTCAGTATTCGGTGGTCAGTGGTCATTACATGCTACTTTATACATTAAACCTTGAAAAAGAAGTGATCAGTGGTCAGTATGCTGTGTTCAGTGCAGCCAACTTTTGCCTTTTGCCTTTTGCCTTTTGCCTTAAAAAAAAACCCCGCCGTTAAGCGAGGTTCTTTGTATTATAGGTTTAATTTCTTTCTGATATTCTTTGGAATAGCATCTTTATGCACCATGATCGACATGGTCTTGTATTGCACATAGGGTTTAGAGGCATAGAAGAATCCATTGTAGTTATTGTATTCGCCCCATGAGTTTTTCACTTTGTAATAGATATTTCCCAGTTGATCTTTAGCTGTTCCTACAATCAACATCCCATGGTCATCGGTAGTCTGGAAACTATCAAATTCAATCTGACGTAACTCCTGAGTAATTACCTTTTCCTTACCAGGTTTATCCAGTTTGTAAAGCTCTTCGTTTTTATCTTTCTCTGTTTGTTTTTCCCATTTGGTAATTTCAGCATCGGTCATGTTCGCTTTATCAAAAACAGGCACTACAGCGATCCCTTTCTGAGAAGTAGAAAATCCTTTTTCACTCACATCGGCAGCCCAGGCAACGGTGTACCCATTGTTGATTGAATTGTCGATGATCTCATCCATTTCATTCAAAGGCACATTGTAAACATAGTCCCATGACCAGTTATCAGGTACTTCGATGATGAATTTGCTGTAGAAGGGATGGTGGGTGTATGAACTTATTTCCACATAATCATCCATGTTCAGGCCTACAAATTCTTTAGCAAAGCTTTGAGGTGTATATTCCTTACCCTGGTAGGTAAATGTTTTAGGAAGTTCGCCAAAATAAGTGGCAAGAGTACTATTCAAGGCATCATACCATGCTGTCGAGAGTTTCTTATTAGGATTTTCTACAACGGCTTTCACATAGTCAAGCAACACATTATCCAATTCTCCATGTACATGTTTTTCTTCACCATACTGAAGTCCTTTGTATACCTCTTCAGGAACTATCCCGTATTTCTTAATCACATTGGTTACATCGTGGAAAGCACCACCGGCACTAAAATTCAGGCTACCATGCAGCCTCACATACTTAAAGGCCTTGTCGGAATAGGTATGATTGACGACATACATTTCAGAAAGATCGACTACCGGTTTACCCAGTCTGAGCATTTCAGCCTCCAGGAAACCCAATCCTGAAAATGACCAGCAAGTGCCTGAACGATATTGATCTTTAACGGATGTACAAGGAATCTCTTTAACCGGAGTGAACTGATATCCGCTTTCTTTTTCTCCATCTTTAGTAACCCGGGCAG
>JACMKG010000187.1 GCA_014380255.1 Prolixibacteraceae bacterium
GCCCCTGCAGGTGAACACATAACCAAGAGATATACCAGAAGGACAGCAAGCTTTTGGAGGTTGAAGGTTTTCATAGTCATAGGATATATTGAACAAACAGATCAAATTTAGTTCAATAATACAAACAATGAAATCAAAAAAAAAGAAAAGAGAATCAAGGAAAAAGGCAAAAGGCAAAAGTAAAAAGGAAAAAAAGGAAAAAGGGAGAACGGACACCGGAGACCGGAATGCCTGACTCTGAAGGAGTCGAATATCAATAGCCATGAGTACAACTCGTGGAAGGGAACGACTGCACGAGAGGACGAGGGGACGAAAGAAAAACGGAGAACAGAGGCCGAGAGCCGCAATACCCTGACTCTAAAGGAGTCAAATGTTAATGGCCATGAGTGCAACTCATGTGAGGCATAGAATAAAAAACGCTGCTACTTTCAAAATGACAAAAGGACAAAATGACAACGTGTCATTTTGTCCTTTTGTCATTTTGCTGATCCGTAAACGATTGAGCTATTTACTACACTTGCAGAAAGATAAATGTATAAGCTATGAAAAGAATGGAACATAAAGGATAATCGCTCTTCAATAATAAACTTCGATGCACACCTTTTTTACTTTTTACTTTTACCTTTTTACTTTTGCCTTTCTTCCTTTTGTTTAGCTCTCGAATTCCCGTTAGTCAGAGTCAGTTGAAATCAATTACCTTTGCCCCATGTCACAACAGATAAAAAATCAAACAAGTATATTGGAGAAGCTGGGTATTGAAAAACTCAATGCCATGCAGGAAGAGGCCATGGAAGCTATCCGTTCTTCATCCGAAATCGTATTGCTTTCTCCCACAGGAACGGGTAAAACTCTTGCCTTCCTATTGCCCGTGATCGCAGAACTGGATAGTGCCTGCGCCGAAGTGCAGGTTCTGATCGTGGTTCCCTCGCGCGAGCTGGCCCTCCAGATTGAACAGGTAGTGCGTCAAATGGGCACCGGTTATAAGACCAATGCCGTGTATGGTGGAAGAGCAGGCTCCAAGGATAAGGCAGAGATCAAACACCGGCCTGCCATCTTAATCGGCACTCCCGGCAGGCTTGCCGATCACATGCGTCGGGAGAACTTCTCCACCCAATACATCAGCACCCTGATATTGGATGAATTTGATAAGTCGTTAGAAATAGGCTTCGAAAATGAAATGATGGATATCCTTTCCCTGTTGCCCCATGTAGGCAAGAAGATACTCACTTCAGCTACACAGGAAGCAAGTATTCCAGCCTTTGCCGGATTAAAAGATCCTGTGTACCTCGATTACCTGCATGAAGGCAGCTCACAGCTTACAATCAAGACCATTCTCGCCTCCTCGCACGATAAGCTGGAAACCCTTGCTCATCTGCTTAAACAGCTGGGCAATCAGCCCGGCATTATCTTCTGTAATTTCAAGGAAACGATCCGCGAGGTGAGCGACTACCTGCTGGACCAGAATATCCGGCACGGCTGTTTTTACGGGGGCATGGAGCAGAAAGACCGCGAACGGGTGCTTATCAAATTCCGCAACGGAACCCATCAGCTGATCGTGGCTACCGACCTGGCCGCACGGGGTATTGATATTCCGCAGATAAAATTCATTGTGCATTACCAGCTTCCCATGCGAAGTCATGAATTCACCCACCGCAACGGCCGCACCGCCCGCATGTTCAGTGACGGGACTGCCTATGTGCTGAAAGGCAGGAACGAAGAGTTGCCCGGCTATATGGAAAATACCGAGGTAGAAAAGATTTCTCCAACGGTTTGCGAAGAAGCCATTTCATGGGAAACCATCTTTGTATCGGGAGGACGCAAGGATAAAATCTCCAAAGGCGATATTGCCGGCTTATTTATGAAACAGGGAAAGCTGAGCCTGGAGCAGATAGGTGCCATCGAACTGAAGGTGGACTGCGCCTTTGTGGCTGTGCATGCATCCCAGGTAAATCAGCTGATCCAGCTGACTGACAACAGCAGGCTGAAGAATAAAAAAGTCAGGGTAAGTGTGGTTTAAGACTGAAGAACTTGGGTTGGATGGTTTAAGGGTTAAAGTTACATGCTCCAGGTTGTCAGCTGACCACGGATATTGATAAATCGCTTATCATTCCATTACCTAAGGTTCCGGAGATTTAAACAGTAAATTATAATCGTCTAATAGTCAATAAAAAAGAGAAGCCTATAACTTCTCCTTTTCTGAAAATCATTTAGAATACAATTCACCTATTACATGATCAAAAGCACTTATTGTTTTGTTACCACATCAATTGTCTGCCATAATTCAGATCGTACCAGATCTCTTAAATCATCAGTTTTCTTGCCCAGTTCGTCCATGCTTTTTCCTTTATGGGCATTACCGAAAGCAGCCGTGTAATCGGCCATTCCGATCTTACTAAAATCAGCAAAATAGTTGACCGTCATATACTGGTAATCCATATCAGAACCACCAGGGAATGAATTACCCCATAAAGACCAGCCGACCCTTGTACCTGCTTTTATAAATTCCTTATGAATAGGCATCCAGATATTTTCTTCCGCTTCGACGTAGGCACCCTCATTGCCTGGCTTTACCTTCATAAAATCTACCTCAATATATTTAACCTCTCCCGGGCCACCTTCAGGAACTACTTCATCCTGCCTAACGATTAAACGACTTTTTACCAGGTCCCTGCTAAAGCCCGTTTCTTCCATGTCCTTGGTAAGATCACTTCCTGGCAATATTTTGACAGCATCGATGTCTTTCCATGGGTCTTCAAGCTTAGCTTGGTTGTCGAAAAAAGTAACAGTCACATAGTTATAAGGATCATCTGTTCCTGTATAGTGTACCTTGTACAAAATCCAGCCGGTAATAATTCCCTTGTTCAAGCGTTCCTGATGCATTGGTTTCCATATATTTTTCTCAATGTCAAGATATTTGCCTTCGTTTTCAGGTTTTACCTTCATGAAATCAACGATGGCAAATACCGTAGGCTGATTCTGGGCATTTCCAGAAACAGGAAGACAAGCCATTAGTAATGCTACTGCAAATGGAATAAGCAGTAATGCTGTCAATCTCTTAACTTTTTTCATAATACCATATATTTAATGATTTATATATCAATATAATATACGAATTATTCAGAATAAATAAAAATAATATGTGAACTATTTTATCAATTTGAAAACCTGCTTATCTCCTACAATTTCTACATCATTAGAATTTCTGCCCTTTATATGCATCTTATCCCAAAATAGCAAGGGCAACTGCCATAGATTTCTCCTGGCAATTGCCCTTCGACAAGCTAATAAAATGGATTTATCTTTTACTTAAAACTTCTACTTCGTACTGCTGGATTTCGGTGATATAATCTATACCCACGGCCACGCCCGACTGCAGGCAATAGTAATCCCACACGGCGCTGAATGGCTTTGTCTTCAGCTCTTCCAACAGGGCCAGACGTTCAAAATACTGGCCTGCCTCTTCCATTTCAACCAACGTTTTAGTAGGCTCCAGCATGGCTATCAGAAAAGCTTTGCGAGCAGCACGCGTACCTATCACATAAGCGCCGATCCGGTTGATCGATGCATCAAAGAAATCCAGACCGATGTTTACCCTGCCCAAAAAGTTATTCCGCACGATCTCGGAGGCTATCATCTGCAAATCATCGTTCAGGATGACCACATGGTCTGAGTCCCATCGTATCGGGCGCGTTACATGCAGCAGCACCTCATCCAGAAACTGCAGACAGGCCGAAATCTTGTCGCCCACCTGTTCGGTTGGATGAAAGTGCCCGTTGTCCAGGCAGATCAGCTTGTTGTTCCGTATGGCATAACCCAGGTAAAAATCATGCGAGCCAACGGTCATCGACTCGGCCCCAATACCAAAGAGTTTGCTTTCCACAGCATCTTTCATCTGTGTCTTCGGGTATTCAACGGCCATGGCCTCATCGAGTGATTTCTTCAACTGTGCACGATAACCGTTACGGTCAACGGGCATATCTTTCGATCCGTCGGGAATCCACGTGTTATGCACACAGGGCGAGCCGAGCTGTTTGCCTATTTCTGCTGAAATGGCGCGGCAACGTTTCACATGCTCTACCCAGAAACGGCGGTTCTCTTCGTTTTTACTTGAAAGGGTGAACCCGTCCGCTGCGCGTGGATGAGAAAAACACGTAGCGTTGAAATCCATGCCTATTTCTTGCTTTTTACACCAGTCAATCCAGCTTTGGTAGTGTTTGGGTTCAATCTGGTTACGATCGATCATCTGGCCCTTGAAATCGCCATAAATGGCATGAAGATTTAACCGCTGCTTACCGGGCAGCAGCGAGAGCACCTTCTCCAGGTCGGCACGCATCTGGGCAAGCGAGGTGGCCTTACCCGGGTAGTTGCCTGTAGTCTGTATGCCTCCGCCCGAAAGCGTGGCATCGGGGGTTTCAAAACCACCCACATCATCGGTCTGCCAGCAGTGCAAGGAAATAACCACTTGATCTATTTGCTGCAATACAGCCTCTGTATCTACCCCCAGCTCGGCATATTCTTCTTTGGCCAACTGGTAAGCGCTTTCTATTCTTGCCTTGTTCAACATTCTATTTACAATTAGACGATTTACTATAAGAAGTTTGAAGTTTAAAGTTTGAAGTTTAAAGTTTAAAGTTGCTGCTAATCACATTAAACTTTGAACTCTAAACTTTGAACTTTGAACTTTAAACTTTAAACTCTATTTTCCTTATTTCTCTGCTTTCAACAGCAGGGAAGCATCCGAATAGGGGTAGCTGAACTGATAGCTTCCTGAACCTACGTTGAGCGAAAGTGCTTTACCTGACTGTTTCATGCCTTCTTTCACCGAGGCGGGTAAAGCCTGCCCGTTCATCGTTACCTGATCGGCCGGTGCCGATGGCAAGGTGATGGTAGCGGTGGTGTTGGCAGGAACCGTTACATCGTACACCAGCTTGTCTCCTTCGATCTTCCAGGCAGATTTAATTTTACCGTAGAGTGAGCTAAACTCGGCATTCACATTGCTTAATCCGCCTCCGGGATGAGGAGCCAGCAGAATGTGTTTGTATCCCGGGTTTTCCGGATCCATGTCCAGCCCGGCCACGTGGCGGTAAAGCCATTCGCCGATGGCTCCATAGGCATAGTGGTTAAAGCTGTTCATGCCCACATCCTGGAACGTACC
>JACMKG010000188.1 GCA_014380255.1 Prolixibacteraceae bacterium
ATGACATTTGAAGAAACTGGCCTAAAGCCGGAAATCTTAAAGGCGATCGCTGAAATGGGGTTCGTTAACCCTACGCCTATTCAGGAGCAAACCATCTCGCACCTGATTTCATCTACACAGGACTTAGTAGCATTGGCACAAACCGGAACCGGTAAAACGGCAGCGTTTGGTCTACCTGTTATCAACAATACATCCATGGAAATCAAGCAAGTACAGACCTTGATTTTATGTCCTACCCGTGAGCTGTGTTTACAGATCACCAGAGACATGGATAAATACTCGCAATTCATCCCAGGCTTCAGGACTATCCCTGTTTATGGTGGTGCTGACATTACCAAACAAATCAGAGAACTGAAATCCGGAGGACAAGTAGTTGTTGGTACTCCCGGACGAGTGCATGATTTAATTCGTCGCAAGCTGCTCAACATTTCGGCCATTCGTTGGCTGATATTGGATGAGGCCGATGAAATGCTCACCATGGGTTTCAAGGAAGAATTGGATGCTATTCTTTCAACAACACCTAAGGAAAAACAAACATTGCTCTTCTCGGCTACCATGCCAACTGAAATTGCCTCGATGAAGGCCAATTACCTTCATGATGCCATGGAGATTTCAGTAGGTAAACGTAATGCTGGAGCCGAAAACGTGGATCACCACTATTACATGGTTCACGCCAAGGATAAATATGAAACACTGAAACGTATTGCCGATAATTATCCTGACTGTTATGCCATTGTTTTCTGCCGTACCCGCATGGAAACCCGTGAAGTAGCAGAACAGTTTATGGCTGACGGATACAATGCCGATGCTCTGCACGGCGACCTTTCACAGGCTCAGCGCGACTATGTAATGGGCCGTTTCCGCAGCAAACAACTGCAAATGCTGATTGCTACCGACGTGGCAGCACGCGGATTGGACGTTACTGAACTTACCCACGTGATCAACTACTCGATGCCTGATGATCCGGAAGTATATATCCACCGTAGCGGACGTACCGGTAGAGCCGGCAAAAGCGGAATCTCTGTAACCATCATCAACATGAAAGAAGTTGGAAGGATGAAACAGATTGAAAAGATCGCACGCAAGAAATTCGAACGCAAGATGGTACCTGGAGGCGATGAAATCTGTGAAAAGCAATTGTTCCACCTCATCAACCGTGTTCAGAATGTAGATATCAACGAGGGCCAGATCGGAAAATACCTGCCCCAGATTGTAGAGAAATTTGAAGCCATGAGCAAGGATGAAATCATCAAGCATTTTGTATCGCTTGAATTCAACCAGCTGCTCGACTACTATAAAAATGCCCGTGATTTGAACGTGAAGACTGATCTTCAACGTGATTCATCCTCAAGAAACGACCGTGGTGCAGACCGCGGAGGTGATCGCTTGAACTTCACCAAGTTGTTTATCAATGCCGGTAAAAAGCAAAACCTGAACGCCTCGGGACTAATTGGTCTTATCAATCAATACTCAAGCCGCAGGAACGTAGAAATTGGCAAGATCGATATTCAGCGCAAATTCTCTTTCTTTGAAATTGACAGCAACTATGAAAAAGAGCTTATCAAAGCTCTTAATAATTCAGTCATTGAGGGTCATGTCATTAATATCGGAAAAGTTGAATCAACTGCATCTGAAACACAACCACAGGAGAGAAGCTCTTTTAGAAGAGATGGTGGCGGTAGTGTATATGTTGGTGGCAGCTATGGCGGTGGTCGCAGGGAAGGACGCAGAGAGTCTGCAGTAAGCGACCGTGGCGATAGAGGCGGTGACAGAGGCGATCGTCCAAGACGCAGAAGAAACTAACTTTCGTATTAAGGCTCACGATTTAATGGTTAAAGACATCGCTTGAAGTCATTGAATCGAACCTTTTACATTTTAAAAAAAGCCCCAAATTCTATCTTGAATTTGGGGCTTTTTACCTATAATATGGAGAGTCATATCCAGATAGCATTCACTTCTTAGGATCAATCTCAAAAGACGGTGGATAGATATTAGAAATGGGATTACTGCAAATACCATGAAACCCGAACTTTATTATATATAACCAACGAGCGCTATCCCATAGATGTGTCACCGCTAAAGCGGCTTTTTAGGCCTGATATGCCATTCTACCATACTATGACCGCTAACGCGGCTATCCAGGTGCGTGAGCACTGAAAGTATGGTAGCACAATGAATGTATCAAGCCTTTTAAAGGTGCATAGCACCGACAGTATGGTAAAACTTGTGTTTGAAAGATAGCAGATTAATCGATTGATAAGGGTGGCCGTAACAGGCAGATCAAAAATTCTATCCACCAGCATATGTACTTGATCCTCTTTTTACTAATATTTCATTAACACTCCTTCTGAATTCAATTATATCAGCCAATTCATTTGACATATAATTTATTAGTTCATTAGATATATAATGGATCAATTTGGTCAGGAAGATTAATTGGAACATGTATCTTCTCACACCTTTGTGCCAAAGGCATTATTTCTCATCACGTTCTCTCCAGACTTCAGGGTTTCTGCTGGTATGAAAAATTGCAATCACTTTTACAGTGTATTCTTCTACTTGAAAATAAATTACAAATGGGAATTTTTATAATGCTCTCCAAACTAAAATTAATTTGTTGAAAGAATGCATTTGCTACTATTGGACTATCTTCCAGGTAATATGCATAGGAGTTATCAAAATCGCGTTCAGCCTCATCTAATATTTCTATGCTAAACGTCTTTTCTTTCATACTTACTCTTAATTGCATCCCAATTTTTAAATGATGCCTTTCCTTCTTCAACTCTTTTTAATCGATCATCAAGTAAAACACTATGCTCCATGGGTAAGTCCAAGTTATTTTCCTTAACATCAACTATTTCCACAGACTCAAATTTCCGAATTAAATTCAAAAATGATGCTATATCTTTTGGATCTTTTATGTTGATCGTGAATTCCATAATTATTTAAATTTACTCTTTCAAAGCTACAAAATAAAACAAAGCATTTTTAAGACCTCATTTGACAGGCTCATTGATATCTAAATTCACAACCGGAGAAGCCTAAATTTAAAGCTACCACGATGTTTTTGATACCGCGTAAATCTCGTCGATCAGTGCTTTGTACTTAGCAGCAATGAAGTTTCTTTTCAACTTTAAGGTAGGCGATAACTCTCCGGTCTGTGGAGTCCACTCCTCGCCCACGAGCCTGAATCGTTTGATTTCTTCATGTTCTCCCAAAGTTTTATTAATGGCTACCACTTCCTTTTGAATCTGGGCCATGACCTCCGGGTTTTGAATCAATGCTTCATTGTCTTGAAAATGAATCTTACGCTGACTGCACCAGTCGTGCAGGTAAACAAAGTTGGGAGATATGAGCGCGCTGGCAAATTTCTCGCCTGCGCCTATCACCATTACCTGTTCAATAAAGTCGGATGCTTTCAGCTTATTTTCGATCATCTGGGGAGCAATGTATTTGCCTGCCGACAGCTTGAACATTTCCTTTTTGCGGTCGGTAATCTTCAAAAATTTTCCATCTTCCAGAATGCCAATATCACCGGTATGAAACCATCCTTCGGCATCGATTACTTCAGCTGTCAGATCCGGGGCTTTGTAATAACCTTTCATGACCCCGGGGCCTTTGCACAAGATCTCACCATCGTCAGCAAATTTCAATTCTACATTGCTCAACACCTGTCCCACTGTTCCAATTCTCATGGCTTTAGTAGCAGGATTATTCACCGCGATAACGGGGGACGTTTCAGTTAGGCCGTATCCTTCCAGGTTAGTCATTCCGGCCATTCCCAGCACCCGGGCAATGCGTGGCTGCAGGGCAGCACCTCCTGAAACAATGTAAACGATGTTGCCTCCAAGGGCTTCTCTCCATTTGGAATAGATTAGCTTATCAGCCAGTTTAATCTTGAAACGAAGGGAAAAATTATATTCTTTGTTGTATTCGAAATGCTTTGTCAGGCGCAGTGCCCAGAAGTAAATAAGCTTTTTCAGCCCTTTTAGTTCATTTCCTTTGGAAACAAAGCCATCATACACCCTTTCGAGTAACCGGGGCACTGAGTTAAACATATGAGGCTTAATTTCCCTGATAGCCGATACGATCTGCCCCAAATTCCCCACGTAATAAATACCCATCCCCTTGTACTGGAAATGGTAGTTTACACTTCGCTCATACACATGACATAGCGGCAAAAAGCTAATAACATGATGATCCTTTCCAAGATGATGCATTTTTACATGTTCCAGAAAATTGGACACCAGGTTGGTGTGGGTGAGCATCACTCCTTTGGGAATGCCTGTTGTTCCTGAAGTATAGATAATGGTGGCAAGGTCTTCAGCATCTATTTCTTTTTTAATCTGCTCCAACGGCCCTGATAATTCAGCACGCTGGCTTTCACCAAGCTGCATCAGCCCTTCAATATTGGCAACTCCTTCAATTTCTTCAAACGAATAGATGTGCTGGATCTGAGGTAACCGGGCTGCGAGCGGACTTAACTTTTCATACAGCTTTTTATCACCCACCATAAGTAGCTTGATTTCCGCGTGCTCCAGAATATAACTGTACTCTTCATCCCCGATGGTAGGATAAATGGGAACATGAATGATGCCGGTCATAGCCATGCCCATGTCGGCAAAGTTCCATTCAGGGCGATTGGTGGTTACCGTAGCTACTTTGTCGCCTTTCTGTAAACCAAGAGCCATAAGCCCCATGGCCAGCTGATGTGATTTTTCGACATACTGGGCCGTGCTGTAGACATACCAATCCTTGTTGTTTTTACCGCCCAGGGCATCCGGCCGGGGTGATTCGGTTAGTATATGTTGTAAAAGGTCGAACGTTCTTGTTACCTTTGTTGCCATCACGATTAGTTAAGTTATTTTCAGGGCAATAAAGGTATGATTATTTTTAGTTTTCGAAATCAATATTTTTCTGCCTGATGTTAGACACAAGCATGATGATGGCAATAATGCCAAGGGTAACAAAGGCCGACCAGTGAACCGCATCAATGGAGCCGCGTCCATAGGAATGCAAGCCGCTCAGGTAATAATTGACCCCAAAATAAGTCATTAATACGGAGGCAAAGCCAATGACCGAGGCGATGGTATAGGTATAAATACCTTTCATACCCGGGATAAGACGCATGTGTGCGATAAATGAATAAATTACCACGGTGATCAGGGCCCAGGTTTCTTTGGAATCCCAGCCCCAGTAACGCCCCCAGCTTTCATTGGCCCATACGCCCCCCAGAAAAGTACCGATGGTAAGCATATACAGTCCAATGGTAACCGACATTTCATTGATGGTGGTCAGTTGAAGAACAAATCCTTTGATCGTTTGGCTGTTCTGCTGATTGCTTACACTATAGAGGATAAGCACCAGTAGTCCAAGGAAAGCGCTCAACCCTAAAAAGCCGTAGCTGGCCGTAATAATGGCCACATGAATCATCAGCCAGTAGGAGTTTAATACCGGCACCAGCTGCGTGATCTCAGGGTTCATCCAATTCAGGTGTGCCACGAAAAGGGTAATTCCTGAAAGGATGGTCCCGGTGGCAATAACAAAAGGATATTTGCGCCCGAAGATAATGCCCGCCAGCAAGGTCGCCCATGCAATATAGATCATCGATTCATATCCGTTACTCCAGGGCGCATGACCTGAGATATACCAGCGCAGGATAAGCCCCACGGTATGAAGCAGGAATCCAAGCAGGATAATGGCCAGAAAAGCTTTAAAAAGCTTTGAGCCCAATTGCTTTTGCCTGAATATATTGACAAACAGTACGATCAGCAAAGCAAATCCCACAAGCAGGTAGATGGGGAATACCCTTTTAAAAGGATTGACCTTATTATAGAACATCTCTACCTTTTTATGATCATCCGAAGGAAGATAACTTCCGCCAAATTTCTTTTGATAGGTTGCTATACTTGCCAGAATCTGACTTCCGGTGATCTCACCATGGCCATTCACTGATTCTTTCAACAGTTCAAAGCCACGGTTCACAAAAAGAGAATCCGGTGACGGTATCCCTGTCGGGGTGCTGCCGGCGGTAAACCATTTATCGTTCCTGGCAGCTCCTGGAAACATGGCAAACATATCGCCGTTAATGATCATGAAGCAGATAGCAATACGCTCATCAACATTGATAATTTCCTTTTCAAGCATATTCCGTAAGCCCGGAGGCTTTGCAAAGGCAGCCTGCACCCTGTCGATCAGTTTATAGGTTCCGCCGGCATCAAAAAAGGCAGTCAGGGGAACCCTTTTACCCGTTACACCCAGAATTTCCTTCAGCTCATTGTTAGCCACATACACCAGCGAAACATCTCTCCACAGGTCAGGATAGAATTTCAAACTAAGCATCATCTCTTCAGGGGAGCGCCCGTAAAACGTAGACTGGCGGCTTATTTTACGAAGTATTTCCGATGAAAGCGTTGATACAGGCTCTATACGCCCGTCAGTACCCTGAATCCATAATTCGGAGAAATTTTTCAGCAAAGCCTTATCAATTCGTGGAATGGAGGCCAATTCAGATTCATTGGCTGAAGCCTGACCGGAACTCATCACTGTCAATAAAATGATCATTGGAACTGCTGCTGTAGAATATTTTTTCAACCTGCCAACCAGATGCTGGAAGTAAGAGTTTTTGCTGAACAAAGCCAAAATAAAGCCCAATCCCAACAGGATATACCCGATATACGTTACCAGGGTTCCAAGCTGATCGGCATTTACCGATAGAACCGTACCCTTTTCGTCCTGGTCATAGGAGGACTGGAAAAACTTATAGCCCCTGTAATTCAACGTGTTGTTCATAAACACCCGTTCATTGCGGCTCACATTTCTTTCCGTATCGTTCAAAATCAATTCACTGGCAAAGGAAGCCGGGCTTTCCGAACCCGGGTATTTCTCCAACTGAAAGTCTGTCAGGTGCAGCGAAAATGGAAGGTAAAGCGGAATAGGGCCAAAGGTAAATTCCATTCGGATGTTGCCTACCGTGGCGGTGAATGGCTCTCCCTTCATCCCTTTAATTCCCATCACATTTACGATTTGAGTTTGCGTTCCATCATTCACTTCCAGGACAACGGCATTCTCCGGGGCCTGCCCGGCGGGATCTTTCACCACCCGCATAACCCCTTTGGTATAGAAATTCTTTACAATGAGCAAATAATTATCAATGGCATACAGATTCATCGGCTGAACAGAAAGCGTATCACGGGCCTGAAGACTTACAGGCTCGCCACCTGTCATGGAACGAAGTTCCAGCGCACGGTCCGAGATGAGCAGTAAGCTGTCGCCCCGGCTGATAAACTGAACATTGGCATTAGGCACATCGTACCCGATGATGAGGGATCCGAGATCAATACTTTTCCCTTTTGAAAACACCAGGCTTTCCCTGCCCTGTCCCGATGAGAGCACCATATCAATCATTTCACTTCCCGATGGATGTTCCATCACCGAGCGAAGGGCATTTTTAATGTAGCCCACTGATTTTACCTGAACCTCCCGATCCTCAACCTTCAGCTTCTCGCTGATTTGTTTGTAATCAAACTCAGAGAAGAGCACAGGCTCCTGAATGAGCTGATCTCCCGATTTGATAGTCAGGTAATCCTCGGCAGAAAGTATAAAGTTGGACGACTCACCTTCGCGGATATGCATCATGCCTTCAAAGCTGATAAAGCGTGTAATGGCAGCCCCGGCAAGGATGATGATAAAGGAAATATGAAAAAGTCCCACGGCAATGCGCTGCCGGGTATACATCCTTCGCCTGATAAAATTTACCAGCAGATTCACTGCCAGCAAAAATAATACAAGACTAAACCAATAGGATTTATAGATCAAGCCCTGGGCAACTTCGGTTCCATAACTGCTTTCTACAAACGTGGCTATGGCCATCGAGAAAGCCATGATCAACAACAAAAAACCCATAAAGGAAAATGAAAAAAGGAAGTTCAGAATTTTCTTCATCGCATGTTTTATTAAAAAAACGCTTTCAGCTTAATTGGTGAATACAAAAAAATGTCCCCATCCAAAGACAGTTGCTATATAACACAGAAAAGCTTCTTTATGTTGACATCAAAAGTAAAGTATTGAGTTCAGCACGCCTGTGCTAATCTTATATTTCATTCATAATAAATCAATTAGTAACAAAACAACCTACTTAAAAACCATTGGGGGTGAGTGGCGTGAAACCATTGCTCTGAATTAAAAAAGTTTTCCGGTAAGAGATCAAAGGTTAATTGAAAGTGGATACACAAGGCATTTAGAAGTACCTTTGTTTTATTCTTGTTTTATCCTTATTTTACCTCTATTTATACTAATTCGAATATAATACATATATAACTCGAATATAATTCGTATATAATAGCTACAAATACGAATTATATTTGTATTAGATTCGAATTAGATTCGAATTAGTATAAATACAGATAAAATAGAGGTACGATAAGAATACGATACGGGTAAAACAAAAAACGCAGTGTATGGAGTCTAAAATTGGAATCCAATGAATAGAAAGTACTAAAAACGACACCGGGCAGTTAACATGAATAGGGATCAATCGGAAATATTGTGAAGCAAGAGCCAAAGGCGAAGGCTGATGCAAGATGAAATGATCAGTGATCCGTATTCAGTGTTCAATCCATCCGTCCATCCATCCATTAGTTCCTTTTTCCCGAACATTATGGATAAACTTCAAACTAAAATATCTCTACTGGTTTTCGGCTTGATATACGAACAGTCAATGAAAAAACTAGAAATGCCTATACCCATTTAAAAGTGAAACCTCGCATTTGGAAGTATTGCTACAAAAAAGCATTGGCTGTAAGCCACCGAATTCCAATGAAATATTATTTAAAGCGAAGAGTTCCCCACTGGCCCATCTGCGCGGTAATCCACCCGATGCGGCCCTGGACATATGGACCCGGGGGATTGGCGCTGTATCTTCTGGGATTGGGCAACACGGCGGCAATAGCGGCAGCCTGACGCTTCGAAAGGTTTTTAGCGCTTGTCTTCCAATAATGGCGGGCAGCTGCTTCGGCCCCGTAAATGCCATTGCCCATCTCAATGCTGTTCAAGTACACTTCCATGATGCGTTCCTTGTCCCAGGCAAATTCAATAAGTACAGTGAAATATACTTCGAACCCTTTGCGTATCCAGCTTCGACCAGGCCACAAAAATACATTCTTGGCCGTTTGCTGCGAGATGGTGCTGGCACCTCGTACCCTTTTGGCTCCTCTCTTGGAAGCATCGATTGACCGCTCGATGGCCTTAATATCAAATCCCGAATGGTTCATGAAATTCTGGTCCTCGCTGCACACAACGGCCAGGGGAAGGTTTTTGGAAATCTCATCAATGGAGACCCAGTCGTGTTTCAGGCGAAGCTCTTTCCCGTCGGCCAGCTGTTCGCCCAGGCGGATAATCATCAGGGGAGTAACGGGCACCGGGACAAACCGGAACAGTACCACGAAAAACAAAGACAAGCCTATAAACCACAAGGCTGTTTTCCAAAGAAACCGAAAAATTCGTTTGCCAAGACTGCTTCCACTCATTTCCATCCTGATAAATGTTTGACCGCAACAAAATTACAAAAAAAGCGCATGCTGCCACCGGTATCTAAAAAAAGAGGATCTCAGCGGGCTACCCGGTGAAATCCTCTTCAACTATATCCTTCAAATCTTACAGACCATCGTATGAATGGCCTGTTTTATGGATGATCGTTTACTTCACAAATGATTTGGCTTTTTCAACGGCAGCCGATAATCCTGCCAGGTCTTTACCCCCTGCAGTCGCATAGAAGGCCTGTCCGCCGCCGCCGCCCTGCATTTCTTTGGACGCTTCGCGAACAATGGTGCCGGCATTCAATCCCTTGTCAGATACCAGATGATCGGCAATCATGACCGTGATGGATGGTTTACCACCAATGGCTGAGCCCAATACCAGGAAAAGATTCTCCACTTCGCCCTTCAGCTGGAAAGCAAGGTCTTTTACAGCCTGGGCCGAATCAAGCTGAATAACTTCAGCAATCACATTGGCTCCATTGATATGCTGGACTTTATTTTTTAGTTCCTGCTTGATGCCGGAAGCTGCTTTGCGTTCAAATTCCTCAATTTGTTTTAGCAAACGGCTATTCTGAGCCAGTGCATCTTCAACCGACTTTTTAAGGTTTTGGGTATTTCCTAAAATGCCTTTTACTTCTGCCAGTTCATCCAGATGCTTTTTCACATATTCTTCGGCACGGTCGGCTGTGATGGCCTCCATACGGCGAACCCCTGCCGAGATGGCACTTTCAGAAGTAATGATAAACAAGCCGATCTGCCCGGTAGCAGGAACATGGGTTCCGCCACACAATTCAACAGATTCGCCAAATTTAACCACTCTTACAAAATCACCATATTTCTCCCCAAACAGGGCAATGGCACCCATTTCCTTGGCCTCATCAAAAGCAACCGAGCGTTTTTCTTCCAGTATGAAGTTTTGACGGATCAACTCATTGACCCTATTCTGGATTTTATCCAATTCTTCCTTCGATAGTTTCTGGAAGTGAGAGAAGTCAAAGCGAAGGTAATCATGGTTTACCAGTGAGCCTTTTTGCTCCACATGTATTCCAAGCACTTCGCGCAAAGCCTGGTCGAGCAGGTGAGTGGCCGTGTGGTTATTCATGGTAAGCTTTCTCTTGCTCAAATCAACCACCGCATTGAAAGCGGCCGAAGAATTGGCAGGCAGTTTCTGGGCTATATGAATGGTAAGGTTATTTTCTTTGACAGTGTCCAGTATGGGGGTCTTCTGACCATCAGCCTCAATGTATCCGATGTCGCCTACTTGTCCCCCTGATTCACCATAGAAAGGAGTCTTATCGAATACCAGGTGGTAGAATTCCTTGTTCTTTTGAATGACTTTACGGTAGCGTGAAATGTTCACTTCCGCTTCGGTATGATCGTAGCCCACGAATTCTACCTGTTCTATTTTCTTCAGCTCCACCCAATCGTCCGTTTCCTGGGCAGCAGCATTGCGTGAGCGGGATTTTTGCTTTTCCATTTCGACATTGAAACCAGCTTCATCCACCGACATTCCTTTTTCGCGAAGGATCAGGCTGGTCAAATCAAACGGAAATCCAAAAGTGTCATAAAGGGTAAAGGCATCTTCACCGCCTACTTCCGTTTTGCCGGCCTGTTTTGCCTTGGCTACCAGATCATCCAATAGGCGGATTCCGGTTTCAAGGGTTCGTAAGAAAGACTCTTCCTCTTCCCTGATCAC
>JACMKG010000189.1 GCA_014380255.1 Prolixibacteraceae bacterium
AAGCTGAACGATCATCACATTACCCTGGTGGGCAATTTCGGGATGTCGGACATGAGCATCAACCCTACTTTCCAGCACACAGGCACCTGGTACGAATTCTTTACCGGGGCAGAAGAGAGCGTTTCAAACGTGAGTGCTTCGATTCTTTTAAAACCCGGGGAGTTCAGGCTGTACAGCGATCAGAAACTGCCCGCCTTTAAGGATTTGTCCACCGAGGTGGAAAAGTCCGTTAAATCGGCTGAAATAAGGGTGTATCCCAACCCGGCCTCTCATGTCCTTCACGTGGAATCCGTAGACCCGATGCGTTCGGTGGAACTGCTAACCATGGATGGCAAAACGGTTAAGAAAACGAAGGGCGATTCTTACACCCTTTCTTTTAGTCTTGATCAGGTGAAACAGGGAATATATCTTTTAAGGGTGCAAACCGATGGGCTGGTGTTTACGGAGAAGATTATTAAGAAATAAATCAGGAACCCAATTCAATACGAAGAACTGGTTGTTAAGGATTTGTTCCCGATTCATCACATAGGCGTTAAATTCGTATGCCTGAATTTCGCTTTCTATTCCCCAAAGGGGATACATGTTAATAGAAAAATGCAAATAAACCAACGTGGTTTCCTTCCCCGGTAGGGGATACATGTTAATTAATTTTTCCTGTCAAAGCCAATCCTTTTAATGAATATGTATCCCCTACCGGGGAAAGATTCTCTTTATTGATCGTTGCTTTTTTCTATTGATATGAATTGCCTACGGCAAAAAAAGCATTTTATTTCCCAGGATTCGAAACATCAGAACACTCCAAGGCATGAATATAAACGAAGTTAACGCCTGTGCGATTCATCAGGATTATCACTTAACCCCTCATTTTTAATCCATATTGGACAGCCACCATGGAAAATCAAAAAACCAATAGGGGCTGTCTGAAAAAGCTAATCAGAGCGTCATTGCGAAGGAGGAACGACTGAAGCAATCCGTTGATTAAAAGATTGCTTCGCTTGGCTACCAATGACGGCAATTACGGTCTTTATCACTTTTCGGACAGCCTCCTGTTATGATAATTTTATCTATTGAGGCTGCTAAGTATAATAAGTTTGGAGTAAATAAGCATTCTATGATTTTTGATACGCGGTGTTTGTCTTCCGAACATCCCTGATCACAGATCCTTGGTTAAACAAATCGGGATTAGCGGGGTTACTTTGAGAGGTCATGGTAAAATAAGATTTTCACCTGCTTGTCTTTCGTTTTCAAACCTGCTTATTTCTGGCGGGTGTGCAACTTACTGGTTTATTTTTTCGTACCGAAATATTTACCCTAAGGCAGCACTCAGAATAAAAAAGGAAAGGATGAATGAAAATAACTGTTTGCTGAAATCACGTATTTATTTTTGAAATTATCAACCAATCTGTAGGTTGATAGAGCAAATTTCTAATGAGAAATTACTTATTAAATTATTCTAATTGTTAATGGGATGAAAAAAGTACCAATTGATATTCCGATACTTAAAAATGAATTCATTCATGAATTCATTTCCACGTTTGAATTTTACAGCCAGATTATTGATAGCCTGCAAGACTATTCCATTTTCACCACGGATAAAGAAATGCGCATTAACAGTTGGAATGAAGGCTCTACAAAAATGTTTGGTTATAAAAATGAGGAAGTGATCGGTAAACATTTTGAAATCATTTATACGGAAGAGGATAGAAAGAATAATATTACCAAAACAAAAATTGAGTCTGCCTTAACAGAAGGAAGAGTTGCAGATTACCGGTGGAGTGTCCATAAAGACGGCAGTCGGTTTTATGCCTATGAAGTAATTTTTCCACTCAAGGGTAAGGACGGAGAATTGCTGGGGTTTGTTAAAATACTCAAAGACCTGACCGAAAGGCAGAAAGCGGAACAAGCGATTCAAAAATATATAAAAGAACTGGAGGAACTAAATACGCATAAAGAGAACATCCTGGCCATCCTGTCGCATGATTTAAGAAGTCCTTTGAGTGGAATTATCCAAATGGCTGAATTGTTAAAAAACGAATACAAAAC
>JACMKG010000190.1 GCA_014380255.1 Prolixibacteraceae bacterium
GTAACTTTAGCTGGATCGATTACACCGGCTTCATACAGGTTTTCGTACACATCAGTACGTGCATTGTAACCGAAATCGCCTTTGCCTTCGCTTACTTTCTGAACGACCACAGCGCCTTCTTTACCAGCATTGAAAACAATCTGACGAAGAGGTTCCTGGATAGCACGTTTCACGATTTCGATACCAGTGGTTTCGTCATCATTATCGCCTGTTAAACCTTCCAGAACAGCGATGCTGCGGATATAAGCAACACCACCACCGGGAACAATTCCTTCTTCTACAGCAGCACGGGTTGCATGCAGGGCATCATCCACACGGTCTTTTTTCTCTTTCATTTCCACTTCTGAAGAAGCTCCAACATACAATACGGCAACACCACCGGCTAATTTAGCCAAACGTTCCTGCAGTTTTTCCTTGTCGTAATCAGAAGTAGTTGTTTCGATCTGTTTTTTGATCTGGTTAACGCGTGTTTTAATGGTATCTTCAGCACCGGCACCAGCCACAACGATAGTTGCTTCTTTGTCAACGGTGATTTTTTCAGCCTGGCCCAACATTTCCAGTGTAGTGTCTTCCAGTTTCATACCTTTTTCTTCGGTAATAACCACACCACCTGTCAATACGGCTAAGTCTTCCAACATTTCTTTACGACGATCGCCAAATCCAGGAGCTTTTACAGCGCAAACTTTCAATGAACCACGAAGGCGGTTAACTACCAGGGTAGCCAATGCTTCACTGTCAACATCTTCAGCAACGATCAACAGTGGACGACCAGTTTGAGCTGATTGTTCAAGGATAGGAAGAAGGTCTTTCATGGTGCTGATCTTCTTGTCGTGAATCAGGATGAAAGGGTGTTCCAGTTCAGCAGCCATTTTCTCACCATTGGTAATGAAATAAGGAGAAATATAACCACGGTCGAACTGCATACCTTCCACAACATCCACATACGTTTCAGTTCCTTTGGCAGCTTCTACAGTGATAACACCTTCCTTGTTTACTTTTTCCATTGCTTCAGCAATCAATGCTCCGATTTCGCTATCGTTGTTAGCAGCAATCTTGGCAACTTGTTCAATTTTCTTGAAATCATCACCTACATTCTGTGCCTGAGCTTTGATGCTTTCAACAACTTTCACTACAGCTTTGTCGATACCGCGTTTCAAATCCATTGGATTGGCACCTGCGGCTACGTTTTTCAAACCTACTGAAATAAGTGATTGTGCCAGAACAGTGGCAGTAGTTGTTCCGTCACCTGCATCGTCACCGGTTTTGCTGGCTACTTCTTTCACCATCTGGGCACCGATATTTTCGTATGCATTCGATAATTCAATTTCTTTTGCAACAGTTACACCATCTTTGGTGATCTGAGGTGCACCGAATTTCTTTTCAATAACTACGTTGCGACCTTTTGGTCCTAAAGTTACTTTTACAGCATCAGCCAATTTGTCAACTCCTTTTTTCAGGAGGTCGCGGGCTTCGATATTGAATTTAATTTCTTTTGCCATTTTAATTTCCTTTAATAATTATTTAATCAGTTATTCAGCAATAAATAATACGTCGGCTTGTGACATCAACAGGTAATCAGTTCCATCAATATTTAACTCAGTACCTGAATATTTCCCGTAGAAAACCATATCGCCCACATTGATTTCCATCGGTTCATCTTTCTTAGGTGAACCAACAAGAACTACTTTTCCAACTTGTGGTTTTTCCTTAGCTGAATCAGGAATGATAATTCCACTAGCTGTTTTCTTTTCAGCTTCCTTGGGTTGTACAAGAACTTTACCTGCAAGGATTTTTCCTTTTAAATCTGCCATTTTAAATTATTTAATTGGTTTGACATATGTTTTGATTTTCGATATCCTCTGTTATCAGATACTATGCCAAATCCACTCTTGGCTAAAAATGAGGATCGGGATTGACAATTTTACAGACGCAAGGCCCATAAGTCAGCCATACAGCCTGCAAAAATTGCAATAAGTGTACTTTTCCACCATCGCTTGCAGGCTGTCAGGTGTCAACCTGTCAGATTAATAAATTTCGATGTTTGAAATAACGGGACAAGCTTTCGAATCTTTGATCACCAAACGCACCTTTTGAGCTTCTACAGGAGTTATTCGAAGGATGCGTTTATAACCGATGGTCGTACCGTTTGCCACTTCCACCCACTGATTGTTCTGTAGGGTTTCGATGGAAAAGCTTTTTACACGCTGCCCCAGTTTAATGTATTCCTGGACAAGAATGTAGTTTATCTGTTTGTTTTCGCCCAAATCAATTTCAACACTGCCGGCTTTTTGCTCATCGTCGATTGCCCAGTAAGTATCCTTGTTGCCATCGGTAACCTTTTCAGGGCCATACGCAGATGATTCTCCGCGGAAGGAGGAAGCTACGACAGGTTTATCTTTTGCCAGGTTCGTTTGGAAGCGTTCATCGATCAGCTTTTTCCAGCCCATCAGCGAGGCCACATCAATTTCATTGATTAATCCGCGGCGATCGGGGGGAATATTCAGGATCAGGTTGGAGCCACGCCCTACTGAACTAAGGTAAATATCGAACAGTTGCTCGGGGGTTTTCACCAGCGAATCCTCCTTGGCATGATAAAACCATCCGGGCCTGATTGAAACATCCACCTCGGCAGGAATCCAGTTAACGCCGTTTTCTTCTCCGGTATTTAATAAATTCTCAATACCACCTTTCCCGGCATAGAGTGTATCGGCATTGATGGTATTCCAGTTGGTTTCATTTACATAACCCCGTTCGTTTCCGCACCAGCGGATGTCCGGGCCGGCATCACTGAAGAAGATCACGTTAGGCTCCATTTCGCGCACCAGCTTCAGCGTGGTTGGCCAGTCGTAATAAGTCTTGCCATCAATTTTCCGTTTCTCATTCGCTCCGCCATAATAGCCATCGCCGCCATTGGCACCATCGAACCACATTTCGAATACGGGTGAATGAGCCTCAAAGAGTTCTTTGAGTTGATTTCGGTAGTACTCCACATACGAAGCTGATCCATAATCGGCACGGTTACGATCCCAGGGTGATAAGTAAACACCGAATTTCAGGCTGTCCTGACGGCATGCTTTTTCAACTTCATCCACCACATTGCCCTTACCGTCCTTATAAGGGCTGTTTTTAACCGAATGCTCGGTATATTTACTTGGCCACAGGCAAAACCCGTCATGATGCTTGCAGGTCAGCACAAGGCCCTTTAAACCGGCTTTTTTGATAGTACTCGTCCATTGGGTTACATCCATTGCCGTGGGATTAAAGACAGACTCACTTTCATCGCCAAAACCCCATTCCTTATCCGTAAAAGTATTGGTGGTAAAGTGGATAAAAGCATATTGCTCCAATTCATGCCATGCCAACTGCCGTTCGGTAGGAACAGGCAATACCGGCGCCGGAGGAGGAGGAACTGTTTTCTGGCAGGCAGAAAAAATGATCAGGCAGACCAATAAAATCAGCCTTGATGGGAAAGTGAAAGTGTGCATAGGATCTTAGGTGTTTAGATTGGGTAAAAGGTAAACAAAAAAGTCTTCAATGACTAACATTGAAGACTTTTTCTTATCATATAATCAGACGTAAGCCTGAATGCGTAATCTTACTTGGTGCTATCCGGAGCAGTTGTCGTTGCTGGAGCAGGAGTTTGTGTATCTGTCGGAGCGGGGAAACTAATACCCTGATTTGGATCTACTGCCTTTTCAATCTGATCTTTAATAGCAGACTGTCCACCGGCGCGGCCATCTCTTGGGATGAATGCTGTACCAACGATAGATAAGAACAATAATGCCCCTGCCAAAACCCATGTTGCTTTCTCAAGAAAGTCAGTTGTTTTGCGAACGCCCATGATCTGGTTTGATGCCTGGAAATTACTAGCTAATCCTCCCCCTTTTGAGTTTTGAACCAACACAATTAAAATTAGTAAAATACAGGTTATGAATAATAATACGGTGACCAGTGTGTACATGATAATTGAATTAATTGTTCATTAAATGATTGATTTTTTCCATCTGTGCGGCAAAGTAAGTACTTTTTTCCGGATATTTCAAACTTAATTTTTCAAATATCTGAAGTGCTTTTTTATAGTACCCCTGCTGGGCATAGATAGCGGCCAGTGTTTCAGTCACAAATTCCTCACCAGCATCCTCTTGCACGGATTTACTCTCCATGGGAGAATGGGATTCATCATCCTTGACAGGCGGCATTTTAGGCTTTGCTTCCAGGAATTTATCAATTAAACGAACCCGCTTGGCAGGTTTATTTTGAATGGAACGTGCAATCTCAGACAAGCCACCTTCTGGTTTTTCATCTGCTTCAAGCTGATATGCCGTTGGGAAAATCAGCTTGTAAATTTCATCATTCTCCTCCACAGGTGGAGCAACCGAGCTTACTTCCGTTTCTTTTTCCTGCTCATTGAGGAACAGATACAACTTCCGCCGGTTCTGGATACGAACCGCCCCGTTGATCAGCTCCTGTTCGAAGGAAACATCATTCAGGTTCTTCAGGTTCTTCAGATACAGCATCCAGCCACCTTCAAAAGCGGGATACCTCTCGGTGAGTTCCTTCAGGTCGTTTAGCGTTTCTCTGTTCAGCATCTCCGGAGAGATCATGTATTGATAGATTTCGTCTGTTGTCATTGGCTTACCAGTTAGCAACTGAGGCATTGAAAATATCGTCGGTCAGCTTTACAATGATTTCAGGGACAAGGCTATCTTCAACATCACTCAACGATTGGTTACTTTCAAAATCTTCGTAGCCGGTAAATGATTTCTCCCAGTCCTGCGTGTGATCCTTGTTGTTCACGTATTTCACTTTAACAGAAATGGTAAGGCGGTTGAGCGCGGCAAGGTCTCCTTGCTGTATATTCATTGGTCTAACATCGTATTCGGTAAGCTGCCCGGAGAACTCCAAATCACCATCTTCGGTAATCAGGTTAAGCGATGTTTGCCTGGTTAGTTTATCCTGCAGGCCTTCGATAAACAACTGGCTTAAATTGGGATTAACCAGCTTGGCACGGTTGGGGAAATCGTATACCGTAAAGGTTTTAACAGTGGGTGCAATCGAAGCGCCTGTAAACGAATAATTTACCTTGCAGGCATTCAGCAGAACTGTTACAACTATGATTAAAAAAAAGATGAGTGTTATATTTCGTATCTTCATAATTATTGAATATCGTATTCTTTGATTTTTCTGTAGAGCGTCCTCTCAGAAATACCAAGTTCTTTGGCTGCATATTTACGTTTGCCTTTATGTTTTTCAAGCGCTTTGCGGATCATCTCTACTTCCTTTTCTTCGAGCGAGAAGGATTCTTCAACGAATTCTTCCGTGTCAAAGATGTCGTCATGTACCGTCGGGTTGATAGTTACACGACTGGCGACTGATTGCTCGGGCATGTAATTTCCGTTTTCAGTCTGATAAAGCTTTCGTATCAATTGTGCATTATCATCCTGCAGGTTAGCTGCAGTCGCCTCATTTTGAAGGATATCATGTACCAGTTTTTTCAGGTCGTTCATGTCTTTCTTCATATCAAAAAGAATCTGATAAAGAATTTCACGTTCCGAAGAAAAAGTCTTCTCATCCGTCCCATGATACAATGCAGGCAACTTATTAGTATTGGATGCCGGAATATAGTGCTGCAGCGTAATGGCATCAATAACGCGTTCTTTTTCAATAATGGATATCTGCTCGGTAATATTTTTTAACTGACGCACATTACCCGGCCAGTCATAATTAAGCAAAACAGATATGGCGTCGTTGTCAAGCCTTATGGTTGGCATCCGGTATTTCTCAGCAAAGTCAGAAGCAAACTTACGGAACAGAAGATGGATATCTTCCTTTCGGTCGCGCAAAGGCAATACTTTCAAAGGCACTGTATTTAAGCGGTAGTAAAGATCTTCACGAAAATCGCCTTTCCCCACTGCATCCGTAATATCTACATTGGTAGCAGCCACTACCCTTACATTGGTTTTAAGTGTTTTGGATGAACCTACCTTCATAAACTCTCCGGCTTCAAGTACGCGCAACAGCCTTACCTGAGTGGAGAGGGGCAGTTCACCGATTTCATCCAGGAATATAGTACCCCCGTCGGCCTCTTCAAAATAACCTTTACGATCGGCCATAGCCCCTGTAAATGAACCTTTCTCATGCCCAAAGAGTTCCGAGTCAATAGTTCCTTCGGGTATTGCGCCACAGTTTACAGCCACATATTTACCATGCTTACGGGAAGAGAACTGATGAATAATCTGGGGAAATGATTCCTTCCCTGTTCCACTTTCCCCGGTAATGAGCACAGATAAATCAGTGGGTGCCACCTGAACAGCAATCTCAATCACACGCAGCAGTCCGGGCGAGCTACCTATAATTCCAAATCTTTGTTTAATTTCCTGAATATCCATTATACGGACAATATGTTTAATTTTGCAAAATTACAATTTTAACTATTAAGTCGCTTTCAAATATAAATTAACTTTGGATATTGACCTTGAACTATCTTTGTTTTAACAAGATTTAGCTTTTCAGATCATAAATAAATAAAACAATCATAACACAATGAATTTTACAGGAATCATACCCGCCCGTTATCAGTCAACCCGGTTCCCCGGCAAACCGCTTGTTTTGCTGAATGGCAAACCCATTATACAGTGGGTCTATGAAAATGCACGCAAAGCCTTGAACGAAGTTTATGTGGCTACCGATGATGAACGAATCTATCAGGCTGTAGAAACTTTTGGTGGCAAAGCAGTCTATACTTCAGCAAACCATCAAAGCGGAACAGACCGGTGCGCCGAGGCTGCACAGCAATTATCAAAGACCGTCCCGGTGGATGTGGTGATCAACATACAGGGAGACGAGCCATTTATCCGCCCCGAGCAGATTGAAGGCCTTAAGGCATGCTTCGACACACTGGATACTGAAATAGCCACGTTGATAAAACCCATTTCCAATGTGGAAGAAATCATCAATATCAACAGGCCCAAAGTGGTGATCAATCAAAAGAATGAAGCCCTGTATTTTAGCCGTTCGCCTATCCCATTCATCCGAGGCTATGCTGTGGAAGAATGGCTGGGGCAAAGTAACTTTTACAGCCATATTGGCATGTATGCCTATCGGTACGATGTATTGCTTGAGCTGACAAAGCTGCCAGTGGGCCTGCTGGAAAAGGCAGAATCGCTGGAACAGCTACGTTGGCTGGGAAACGGGTATCGCATCAAAACAGCCCTAACCACTTTCGAGAACATTGGAATTGATACGCCTGAGGATCTTGAAAATGCCAAAAGGTTCCTGAAAGCAGAATAAAACTATTTACAATTAGACAATTTATCGCACTTAGCCGCTATCTGGATCCGTTGGTTAAAACCAACGGCAAAGAATAGCGCTTCTATTAAACATTTAGTCTTTTAACCATTCAACCATCCAATGCTTTAACCGATGCACCCCGTACTTGGAACTTGAAATATGGAACTTGAAACCATTTAATCATTCAACCATCTCAATGCACCTCTATGGCTTTGTGGTTTCAAATCCACTGCGTGTCATCTGCCCCCAGCCGCTTTTCTTTCGGATGAAGTAATCGAAATTACCGCGAAGAGCCGAATAAACGAGAAAGGGATGAAACAAAAAAGGTTCAATCCATGCCGTTAACACAAGCTTGCCAATCATCCATCTTTTCTTGTACCGGTGGAAAGCCAGGTGATCATACAGGATGGCATAGGTTGAAAAGACAATGGAGAAAAAATAGACAAAGAACAACAGGACAAAGAAAAATGGCCAGTTAGGTTCACCCAAAAAGGCGATAAATATAAAATAAATCACTCCTATAAATTCAATGATAGGGGCCAGCCATTCAAAAAATACCCAGTACGGATGCGATACAATTCCCATAAACCCGTATTTGGGATTGAAGAATATATTCCAGTGCAGGAAAAGCGTATCGATCGTTCCACGGGTCCATCGGTTACGTTGTCTTCCAAGCATTTTATAACTCGAAGGAGCTTCAGTCCAGCAAAGTGGATCGGGGATATAAACCACCCGGTACTTTTGTTTCTGATCGGTCATATATTTCCTCATCCTGACCACCAGTTCCATATCCTCCCCGACAGTCTTTGAAAAGTACCCCCCGCTGTTGATTACGATCTCCTTGTCGAACAACCCCAGGGCTCCGGAAATGAGCAACAACCCGTCCATCCGGCTCCATGCCAGGCGACCCATCAGAAAAGCACGGTTGTATTCAATAACCTGGCAACGGGGAAGAAATTTATCCGGCACATTGATCTCAATCAGCTGTCCGTCCTTGATAACGCAGGAATTGGCAATACGAATCACGCCCCCGGTGGCAATAACACGCCGGTCGGTTTCTTCCAAAAAAGGCTTAACAAGCTTCTGAAGGGCATAGGGATCAATAATGGAATCCACATCAATGGCAATGAAGTATTCTCCCTTGGATATGTTGATACCCGCATTCAGCGCATCAGCCTTACCGCCATTTACCTTGTCAATGATGGTCAGATTATTGAATGATTTCTTTTTCGATTTGTAAACCCCCCGAATCTCGGCACAGGCTATTTTATAATCCACCACATAGGGCACCATTTCCAGATCAAAGGCAGCAATTACCTTTCCCAGGGTATCATCCTTGCTTCCATCGTTGATTACCACAATTTCAAAGTTGGGATAGTAGAGGGCTAACAATGCTTTGATATTTTCAACAATGGTCAGCGATTCATTAAAAGCCGGAGCCACTACTGAAATAGAGGGTGCGAAAGGAGACGAAAGTATAGCATCGTAATTGGCGACTTTGCCTAAAAAGTATTTCCTGCGAAGCTCAAAGGCCGAAATGATGGCCAATACAAGGTAAACGCTAAATATACTGATCGCATAAAAAAGAATGATATTTTCGATAATTGCTTTTATTATTCTTAGTATCATACTTTTTAGTTTCTGGGATCATGAATATGAGCGATATAGGATTCAATGTTTAATTCCTGTTTCGACTTAAGGTTCTTCAAGTATTCCATTCCTAAGGAATTCATGAAATACATCGAACGACAGGCTTCAATTTTTAAGGATACATCCTTTTGAGTGATAATATTCTCAAGAAAATTAAGATCATCTGAATTTCCCATATGCAGAAAACCTTTGATGATCTCAATCCGGTTCTTGTATGTTTCTTTTTCATACACCTCTTTAAGCAACGGTTTGGCCTCCTGAATTCCCAACTCATTAACAGCCCGGATGGCCAAAAACCGGGTCATCTCACGCTTGGCATGCAGCAGCTTGATAATCTCCAGTGCATTTTCCTTCTGCTGAAAGTAGATAATCATCCGTAAGCTGAAATTCTGAACATTGTATAAATCTGACTTCAGATATTCCACAAATGACGGTGCAGGAAGCTTATGGAGCCTGAATATATAGAATGAAGTAAGCTGGGTCCAACGCGTAAAGGGTTTTCTAAGATCTTTCAAAAACCGGAAAGGCTCCTCGTGGTTCAGACGTACATAGGATGTTTGGGCTTCAGCGCGCAATTCATCATTCTCATGATTGATATAGGATTCAACAATGGGAAATGCTCCTGACGGATGCAAATTGGTCAATTCACGCATTCCCAATATCCGCCCGTAGAAAGAATACGATTGTGTTTTACCCATGCTTTTTTTCTCGAGACCCAGCTTGAAAAATATATCCAATAGTTTCTGTTCCAGATCTCCACTTAAATTCTGTTTGAAATTAAAGAGAACAGCGATAAATATCCTGCGGTTCCTGGAATGCCTAATTCCTTTAATGCGGCCTACAGTACTGTCCAGATCATACTCCTGGAATATATAGCCGGTCAGGGCCCGCTCATACATTTTTGTATAAGTTACATCATAGCGCTGAAGGGTATTTTTAATGTTATTGCTAAGCTCCAGGATAACGATGATAACCGCAGCATTTAAAACAAACAGGATGATGAGCATGATGAAAAACATGACCACCGGATAGCGTAGGGCATTGTCCATCATCCGCTCATAGGAAGGTACAAAAGATCTTGGCAGATACTGTTTGCCCCCATCGATCATAGCTTTTTCAAACGCATACAGGTTCTCCTTGCCGATCAGTTCAATCCAAGGGCCATATTTCTCGTATCCTTTTTCAAAATCCCGATAGGAATTTACTGCGCTCTGATTAACTGATGAGTTAACGGATAATGGATTTACAGCCGGAATTGAATCAACTGTTTTTATTTCAACTGCATCGGACGTGGGTACCGTTAATTGGGTTGACGGAATGGGTTCCGGTTTCAATGAATCCGGCAGAATACGAGGAAACGCATCCTTTAGGCCTTTGGGAGAGAGGTTTTCTGAGATATAAACGGACGCCTCATGAACTGTATTAAATTCACCGATGACATATTTATACCAGCTGTTCTCATGAATCTCAAGCATCTTCTCTTCAATCTGGTATTTTGAGGAGAACCATTTTACATCCGTTGGGCTTTTGGAAGCAACAACCTGCACGGTATAACTTGAACTTCCATAACAGGAAACAACCATTGCTCCGCTGAGGCACACACATATGATGAGGCGACATAAGATTTCTTTCACTTAAAATGGTTATTAAGCATCCTGTTACAACTATCAAAAACACACCCCTCCTGGCAAACAGCTATCTGCGCGAAGCCAACAACTTCTTTACACGGATAGTTAATTCCCCCAGACTGAAAGGCTTCACCATGTAATCATCACCTCCTAATTCGAATGCTTTCAATACCGATTCTTCTGACCCGGCAGAAGAGAGTACCATGATGGGCAGGGTGTTATTCCATTCATTTCTGAGCGTTGCAATAACCTCATGTCCATTTACAAAAGGCATAAAAAGGTCGGTGATTAACAAGTCCACTTCAGTATTCCCAAGCATTTCCAGACATGCTTTCCCATCATCCACAGTGATTACTTCATAACCATCTTTTACCAACTTGTAAGCAATAGTTTGCTGTATCAATTTATTATCCTCGGCGACTAAAATCCTTTTCATCGTAATTGATATAAGTATGCAAAAATAAAATCTTAATCCACAAGATATGTTTTTTCCTTGAAAATATTAATGCTCTGACTATAAATTCTTTTCATCAATGCCAGGAATTGATTAAACTTGCACTCCAGGAATTAATATTATCGGATGAATTAATCTTATTTAAGTGCTGATTACTAATATTGAAACTCTACCAATGCTAAGAAATATCGTTATGATCATGTTTTTATATGTATTTTCCATATCTCCTTTATTCGGATGCGATAGGGATATTTCAGGAGTAGAAAAACCACATTCACTTAACGTTGATTCCGTTTATTCATGGTTTATAAACATGCAGCAGCCCAATGGATTGCTGTTAAGCAGCGAGCAGGGTAAGAATGTTTCGCTGTACGACAATGCCCTGGCAGCCCTTGTCTTTACTTCCTACGGGGATTACGGCAGAGCTGAAAAGATATTTGATTTCTTCGACAGCAGGCTGAAATCAGAAATGCTCGTTAGTCCGGGAGGCTTCAGCCAGATGCGTACCGTGGATGGAATTCCGGTAGATAACAGGCCCCGAAGGTGGCTGGGCGATAACGCCTGGTTGCTGATTGCTATAAACAACTATCACCATTCAGTCAAAAATTCAAAATACAGCAGTCTGGCCTCTGCCCTTTCCTCCTGGATTATCTCGTTACAGGATGCCGACGGTGGTCTCTGGGGTGGCTTTAATGCTAAAGGCAACCGCATATCAAAGATTGCTGAAGGGAATATCGATGCATTCAACGCTATGGAAGGATATACTGACTTCCATCAAAAACTGCTTGGCTATTTTAAAAACGTACGATGGGATGCCACCGATCAGCTTCTGATTGCATGGGCCGAGAACCCACCCTATAAATACGCGCTCGATTTGCATTCATGGGGGTACTGTACTTTTGAGAACTTCCCCAAAGCCGTATTGACAAAAGCCGACCGGTATTTGAATACTCAGGTATCAACAGCCAACAAAATACCGGTTAGCGGCTATTGCTTTGATGAGGATAAAGATGTGGTTTGGCTGGAAGGAACAGGCCAGATGGCAGTGGCTTTCATCAAGGCAGGCATGGAAGATAAAGCACAGCGTTTTTTATCCGAGATGAAAAAAAGCATGGTAAAAAGTGAGTTGTATCCCGGCTCTTATGCCTTGCCTTACACGGTCAACCATGGAAGCTCCTATGCCGATGATGTGCTGTGGCCCGGTGTTGATACCAATCCGGCTGTTGCATCTACAGCATGGTATTTATTCGGCATGAAACGTTTCGATCCACTGTCCCTGGGATATAAAAAGAACATCCCTGAAGCCCATCAGTTCTGGATAAACAAACCATAACTTTTCCTACTTCCTTATTTCTTATTTTTTTAGGTAGCACAGAGTTCCACCGAGGCGCACAGAGTTTCACAGAGATTTGATAAACAATGATTTAACTCTGTGAGACTCTGTGTAAAACACTGTGAGACTCTGTGTTACCAATTTGAATATCAATAATATAAAATACCCAAATAGTAATCTTATTTATTTTCTTTTATTGAATATTAGAAATTCTTTTTTGATTAACGATTTCAGATTTTAAAAGCCCTCATCCTCTTGTCCCTCTACCTGCATATATTCCCTGAACTTTACCTGCTTTAGATACCCATTGGTAACTCATTAGTAACCTTTCTGTATCTGAGGTTACAGAAAGGTTACAGATGGGTTACTAATGAGTTACAGATGATGGCAAAGTACAGGGAATGCCCGACGAATGATCATGCGTTGCATAAAATCCATTCTCGGGACAAAAATTAC
>JACMKG010000191.1 GCA_014380255.1 Prolixibacteraceae bacterium
AAAGGAATCGACCAGCTGATGGATGAAGGGGTTGCCCAGTTGTTCACCTCCCAGCTTAACGGACGCCGGATTATTGGAACTGTAGGTCAGCTTCAGTTTGAAGTCATCCAGTACAGGCTTGAACATGAATACAATGCCAAATGTCGTTTCGAACCTTTGCAGATGTACAAGGCTTGCTGGATTCAAAGCGATGATCCGAAAGCGCTTGTTGAATTCAAAAACCGCAAACACCAGAAGATGGCTACCGATAAACGTGGCCGGGATGTGTTTATGGCCGACTCACAGTTTATCCTGGACATGGCTCAAGGCGAATTCAAAAATATCAAGTTCCATTTCACCTCTGAATTCTAAAATTCTTCTTATCTTTATTAGCATGGGGCGGGGAGCAAGGAGCATGGGTTGCCCTCGCCTGAACCAGGCTTAAGGTCCTTAATGACTTTAAGGTCCTTAAGGCTGGTTCAGGGAAGCACTTGAAACCTGGAACTTTAAACTTTAAACTCTTTCTGGTATGCTTTTTAAAGGTAGAAGACAAAGTGGCAATGTCCTGGATTTCCGCGGTGGCGGTGGTCCGAAGATGGGATTTAGGGGCGGCATTATCGGCACCCTGGTTATGGCCCTGATCATCTGGATACTGGGAGGTAACCCCATGTCGGTACTCACTGACTTAACAGGCGGGGGTTCTGAACCAACAGCCCAACAAGCAGCTCCGGTTGCCGGCAATGATGAAATGGGCGAATTCGTCCGGGTCGTACTTGCCGATACAGAAGATGTATGGAACAAGATTTTTAGTGAAGCGGGTGAAACCTACCGGGAGCCTACCCTGGTACTTTTTAGCGGGGCCATACGATCGGCTTGCGGCAATGCGCAATCATCGAGCGGACCATTTTACTGCCCGGGCGATGAACGAATCTATATCGATCTTGATTATTTGCAAGTGTTACAGCAACAGCTGGGTGCCCAGGGCGACTTTGCCGCGGCCTATATCATTGCCCATGAAGTGGGGCATCATGTGCAAAAGCTGCTTGGCACATTGAATCACCTTGATCAGCTTAGACAATCAGGTGCCCGTGAAGATGAAATCAACGAGATGAGCGTACGCACCGAGCTCCAGGCCGACTTTCTGGCCGGGGTGTGGGTACATCACGGACAGCGGATGAAGAGCTTCCTGGAGCAGGGTGACCTTGAAGAAGCACTCAATGCAGCAGCAGCTGTGGGCGACGATAAGATACAGATGGCCACTCAGGGATCGGTTCATCCCGATTCATTTACACATGGAACAGCCGCTCAGCGTAAAGCATGGCTACAAAAAGGCATCGAAACAGGCGATGTGAGCCAGGGCAACACCTTCAGGTAACCAGTCTACCATGGGCTGAATCCAACCTCTCAAAGATTATAAACGCATACATTCCTATTCCGGGGATCAAGGAATCATCAGATTCTACCCTACCAGGCTCCTGTCTGCGCCAGTGTTTGTTCGTACATTATTCGTACATTGTTCGTAGTTTGTTCGTAGATTATTCGTTAGCATACGAACAATGTACGAATAACGTACGCATAATGTACATTTAAAGTAAGGCCCTGGTATTAAGCAAACAGGCCGTATATGGCATTTCTGCCTTTTGGGTTGAGCCCGGTTTGTGAAGCAAAATCAGTAGGATACCTTTCTGTTTTACTCATTTACTCTTGCCAATTTTCCTTATTTTTACAAAAAACTATCATCGCATGGATTTCTATCAAAGTGACCTTTTTTCTTATGTCATTCTTCCATTCTTAATATTTATTGCTCGCATTTCTGATGTGACCCTCGGGACAGTGCGCATTGTGATGGTAGCCAAGGGAGAGAAAAAGATCGCTCCGGTGCTGGGCTTTTTTGAAGTGCTGATTTGGTTAATTGCCATCAGTCAGATCATTGCCCATCTCGACAATTGGGTTTGCTATGTGGCCTATGGAGCAGGCTTTGCCACGGGAAACTATGTGGGGATGATCATCGAGGAAAAGTTGGCAATGGGAATCGTTCAACTACAGATCATTACTCGCACGGATGCTCATTTGCTGATTGAAAAGTTAAAATTAGAAGGATACGGGATCACTCACCAGGAAGCCCATGGCGCCCTGGAAGAAGTATCCATCATTTATTCCATCATCAAACGGACCAATTTACCGAAGGTGGATGAGATTATCCGGGAATACAACCCAACCGCATTTTATTCGATCGCGGACGTCAAATTTGTCAATAAAGATTTGTTTTCGCAGGTGAACCCGATGAAATACTGGAGGAAAGGGAAGTAGGAAAAATCGTTCAGGTTATGATATTCCTTTTCCTACGGGTTTGCTATTTGAAAATTTTCACTTCACAAAACATTAGCCCCATCCTATTTCAAAAACATCAGTTTATAATTTTCACCATACGTCCACGGGGATTTTATAAAAGGATTTACCTATTCGTATTGCAATAATATATTAATACAATTGCAATTTTTCTTTAATCAAATAGTATGTTCTTTGGTAAGAATTTAAGAGTAATCTTATGCCACAAGACATACGACATTTAGATGTTTCTGTTATTTCAGACGTACATTTGGCAACCCTTGCCAGCAAAGCCAAGCCTTTGCTTAAATATTTAAAGTCAATCCATCCGAAGATCCTGGTTTTAAATGGAGACATTATTGATACCTGGAGATTTAGCCGTAACTACTTCCCGAAATCCCATATGAAAGTGATTCGTCAATTGCTTAAAATGATTGAGAATGGCATTCAGGTAGTTTACATTACGGGTAATCACGACGATGTATTTCGTAAGTTCAATGTCACCAGATTGGGTAATTTTAGTATTGTCAATCAATTTGAATTGACCATAAAGGATCAGAAAATATGGATTTTTCATGGTGATGTATTTGATCATATCATTCATCATTCGCCCCGCATGGTAAGATTGTTTGCTGCTGCCTATGGTTGGCTGACTGCATTTAATCATCTGATAAATGGAATTCTTAGGCTATTTGGACGTGGTGAAACGATGATCTATAAATCCTTGAAAGATCGCATAGAAAAAGACAAAAGGATACTTACCAACTTTGAAAAATCTGCTGCAAATGCAGCAATAAGCAGAAACGTTGATTTGGTTATTTGCGGACATACACACGTACCCGTTGATAAAACAATTACCACTGAAAAGGGAACAGTCAGATATATCAACTGTGGTGACTGGGTGATGAATTTTACAGCGGCTGAATGTGTGGACGGAATCTGGACGCTGAATTACTTACCTGACGAATTAAATGAAGAATCAGAAGAAACATCTGATGAACTATTTATTCCTGAGAGAAAGCAGATGTATAAATCCATTCTGGAAGAGTTGGCAGTAGCAAGCTTTCTGTAAATATTCCACAAGATTTGGTTCGGTCAGGCAGAATTTTAATAAAATTTAGAATTATGAAAATCCTTTATGCTATTCAGGGAACAGGTAACGGGCACCTTGCAAGGGCTACCGAAATTGTTCCAATACTAAAATCGATGGCCATCACCGATGTATTGGTTAGTGGTACACAATCTGATCTGAATGTACCTTTCAGGATAGATTACCGTTTTTCAGGATTAAGTTTTATAATCGGTAAAAATGGTGGGGTCGATCTGATCAAAACGATACAAAAGATGCCAATAAAACAATTTTTCCACGATATACGTAATCTTC
>JACMKG010000192.1 GCA_014380255.1 Prolixibacteraceae bacterium
AATGCCAACCCTGAGAGCAGCTTGTTAAACCATCCCTTGCGTTCTTCTTCGGTTACTGCCTTCTCGATGGTATGGTTGAAGTTATACTCCATCTGATCAGTAATCAGCTGGATGTCGTTCATGAAAAGCACCGTCTCGGTGGGGATAAAATCCAGGAAGCTGATGCGTTCCTCGTTCTGCAGGTTCTCATGAATATTGGGAATGATGCTGATGCGGGTAAGCGATTCCTTGGAAATCTGGTTGTCGATATTAAAGCTGCGGATTGTGTCCACCTCATCGCCAAAGAAGTCGATGCGGTAAGGATCTTCATTCGAGAATGAATAGATATCCACGATACTTCCGCGGATGGAATACTGGCCAGGCTCGTAGACAAAGTCAACGCGTTCGAATCCATATTCGTAAAGCACCTCGTTGATAAATTCAAGCGAAAGTTTATCGCCTTTGGATACCTGGAACGTGTTTTCGGCCAACCCTTCTCCTGAGATTACCTTTTCGACCAGGGCTTCGGGGTAAGTAACGGCAATGATCGGCGTGTTTTCTTTCAGCCGGTTCAGCACTTCGGTGCGCAGGATGATGTTCTCCTGTTCGACGGTTTCATAATGAACCGATCGTTTATACGAGGAAGGGTAAAAGAGCACCGGGGCAACGGTTTGCAGGGTAATCAGGTCGTCGTAAAAATAGGCGGCTTCTTCCTTGTCGTTCAGGCAGATGACAAAGGTTTTTTTTAGATCTTCGGCCAGTAAGCTTGTCAGAATGCTTCGCGATGAGCCAACGAGTCCCTGCAGGTGAACCTTTTCACCCGGGGTATTCAACAACTGGCACAATTGGCTGATCAACTCGTGCTTTCTGAAAAGCTTCCTGAAATCTTTGCGCTCCAAAACTTAAATATTTGGCTACAAAGATAAACAAAGCAATTTACTATTAGACGATTTACTATTTACGATTTGGCTGCGCAATCAATCTAAGGATTTACTATTAGACAATTTACAATTTACAATTTGGCTGCGCAATCAATCTAAGGATTTACTATTAGACAATTTACAATTTACAATTTGGCTGCGCAATCAATCCAACCATCTAACCTTTTCAACCCTTCCAACCATTTTCCAACCCTTCAACCCTTTTAACCCTTTCAAACTCTTCAAACCTTTTAACCCTTTCAACCATCCAACCCTTTTCAAACCCTTCCAACCCTTTTCCAACTTTTCCAATTTTTCCAACCCTTCCAACATTTAAAATTCAACATTTATTGATTTACTGCCATACGTTTTGTAATTTTCAAGTATTATTCAAATCCTTTTAATCCAACATCCTCATGGCCAAAGAATCCAGTAATAATCAGTCCAACCAAGTAGGGCGCGGCCTGAAGTTAGTTGAAACAGAGAAGAAAGACAAGCGCATTCTAAAAGACGAAGTGTACAAGGAAGAGCTTGGCAAGCTGGAAATGGAACTGGTCAAGCTGCAGGAATGGGTGATTGCCAAAAAGCTTAGGGTGGTGGTAGTGTTTGAAGGAAGAGACGCTGCCGGCAAGGGGGGCGTGATCAAACGCATTGTGGCGCCCATCAACCCCCGTATGTGCCGTATTGCTGCCTTGCCTACTCCAACGGATAAGGAAAAAACGCAATGGTATTTCCAGCGCTATGTCGATCATCTGCCCTCAGCGGGTGAGATCGTTTTGTTCGACCGAAGCTGGTACAACAGGGCAGGTGTTGAACGTGTGATGGGTTTCTGCACCGAGGAACAGTACCAGGAGTTCTTTAACAGCTGTCCGGAATTTGAGAATATGCTTATTCGCTCAGGAATCATCCTGGTTAAATACTGGTTTTCGGTTTCGGATGAGGAACAGGAAGAACGCTTCCAGGCAAGGATCAGTGACCCGGCCAAAAGGTGGAAATTCAGCCCCATGGATATCATCGCACGTGAAAAATGGGTGGAATATTCCAAGGCTAAGGATGAGATGTTCAGGCGCACAGATACCGATGAATCTCCCTGGTACGTGGTGCCTGCCGATAATAAAAAGCTTGCCAGGCTCAATTGTATCCATCATCTTTTAAGCCTGATTCCATATGAGACCATTCCCCATGACCCGATCATACTGCCTCCGCGTAAAGAGCACCCGGCGTATGTAAGGCCCCCGATTTCGAATCAGAATTTTGTTCCTGACCGCTATGGGCAGAGAAAATAAAAAATGCCAATTTAGAAGATTATTACAGGGATGTCTTTAAAACGAATAGATATCAAGCTAAGTGCTTGATATTCTTTAGTGTGTATGGTTTTCCTTCAGTGCTTATTTATTTTAGTTTCAAAATGGCGAGATTTATAAACGACCGTAAGCGGTCATCAGGAGAGGTTCCGGGGTCATTGATCCACCTGGGAGAAAAGAAAATTGATAAGCCAAGGGTGCGTCTTATTCATTTTACCCAGGAAGAATTGGTAGAAAAAGAACCTGAAGCCCTGGATGATTGCCTGCCGTATATAAAGGATCATTCGGTTTCGTGGATCAATATTGATGGATTGCACGATGCTGATCTGATTAAGAATTTGGGTAAGCTATTCAATATCCATGATCTTCTTTTGGAAGACATGCTTGATACCGGGCAGAGGCCCAAGGTAAGAGAGACTGACGATTTGATGGTGATCCTGTTGAAGATGATCAATTACGATGAGGCGAATAAGAAACTCAGCTCTGAACAGATCACCCTTATCCTGGACGATACCTATCTGATCACCCTTCAGGAAAAGGTAGGCGATCACTTTGATTTTATCAGGGATCGTATACGCAAAGGGAAGGGTAGGGTAAGGCGCAAAAATACCGATTACCTGACCTATCTTCTGCTTGATGCCATTGTGGACAACTACCTGATACAGATTGAGCATCTGGGCAACAGCATCGAAAAAAACGAGCCGCTGATCTTTGCCACCAACCCTCCCAAAGGGCTGATGCAGAAAATGTATAAGTTTAAAACCGATATTAATTTCCTGCGCAAAAACATAAGGCCAGTAAAAGAAATTGCCCTTCACCTGATTGAGAATGAATCTGATTTTATTGAGGAAGACAACCTTAAATACTTCCGCGACCTAAGTGATTTGGTAGCACAGGCCTCTGAAACCGTTGAAATCTACCAGACTATGCTCAACGACCAGATGGTCATCTACCACGCCAACGTCGACAGCAAGGCCAATGAAACGATGAAAGTGCTTACCATCTTCTCGGCCTTTTTTATTCCCTTGACCTTTGTGGCAGGGGTGTATGGAATGAACTTCGATGTATTTCCTGAACTGCACTTCAAATACGGATATCTTTATTTTTGGATCTTAGCCATTATCATTGTCATTGGCCTGATCATCTATTTCAGAAGGAAGAAATGGTTTTAATTTTAAGGAGCGATCCTTTGGCAGGTTCTTTAGTGCTTTCCAAATTTACTTTAACCCATCCGTTCCTCTGGCCAAAATAGGGGTGGCGTCTATCAAGTAATTATTAAATCAAGGCTGTTTTTCAGGCCCATATGCCACTTAAGGGTAAATAAAAGATATATTTGTCTTAAATATGCTGGTAGATCAACAAAAGCTGATTTAACAGTGTTGTTTAATGATTAGAAATATAATTTAAAGCTATGAAAAACCTTGTTTGTCCGATCTCTGATCAGCGTGTCAACGAACAGGTTACACGCCTGAATGCCCTGTTAACTATTGTGATTTTAGTTTTGGCCTTTGTGTTTAACTCCATAATATTATTTGGCTTTTTGATGGCTGACTTTTTCATCCGTGCATTTACGGAAGCCAAGTTCAGCCCGATAAGTTATACCAGTCATTCGGTAAGAAACGCCCTTAGCCTGTCGGTGAAGATGATTGACAAGGCTCCCAAGATATTTGCAGCACGCGTGGGTTTTTTGATGACCACGGTGGTTGCTTTACTGTTTGTCCTTAATCTGACCGTCGCATCCATTATCGTGGCCAGTATACTTATTTTCTTTGCAGCCCTTGAATTTGCATTGGGCGTCTGTGTGGGCTGTTTGATTTACACCTATCTCATTCTTCCCTTTTATAGAAAGTAGTTACAATAAATGTGTTCCTTCAGCTACCTCAGGAATTGAGGCAGCTTTTTTGGAGTTGACTAAGCCAGGAAAGGTGTTAAATAAAAATATTTCATTGTTTTAGGAAGTGAAAGAATGAAGGCACCAAATTTGTTTGTATGTTTGTATTATACATTTATAACACATGCTTTTAAAAACTGTCCATATCGAAAAGCCTTCTCCCCAGTTGTTAAATCTGGTAAGGAAACTTCAGGCTGAAAAGGAAGAAAACAAGAAACGGCTTATTTCCAAAAAAGATGATTTTTTCAAAAAGAAATAATCAATCTCTCCTTTACCATGCAATTAGAGCATACGCTTTCTCATGAAACTAAAGAAGGAAACAAATATCTGGTTGAATTTTCAGCCTTTAATCAAAATGCCATCCCTGTAAATGTTAAACTGCCAATAATCAATCTTTCACTGGTTCAGGTTGAAGCCGTAAAACAAAACAGCCCAACATTTTTGAAGTACCTGGCACAATACGTGTGCGATTATATCAATACCTTTGATATAATTCTTTATTTCTATTGTGATACTTCAGAAATTGTAATGAGGAAATCAAGGAAAAGTACTCCACAAAAGTATCGGCATGAGTTATTTAGTACTCTATACGATACCATTCATAATGAATCAATTATCCGGGAAATCATTGTCATTAAGGATGATTCAGTTGGCGATCATTATATTTCACTTATCACCTCTGAAAAAAACAGGAGTGAATTAGAAAAACTAACGGCTGAATTTGAAGATTATAGGGATAAATGATTATCTGCTCCATCATTTTTTATTTATTTTTTGCTTCTCCAGTCATTATATCAATAACAAGCCACACTCTGATATTCATATTTTCCATTATCCTTGTTTGTTATACCAATTATTCTTTAGGTTCTTAGGCTCTTAATTTTCTTCTTATTCTTTTTCCACCAGATGATACAACCACTTACCGGAAGGCTTGCAATCAGCAAACTCATCAAAAAGGCGAAGATCTTGCCCGGTAACCCTAGGATCGCCCCGGTATGAATTTCGTAGTTCATCCTAAAAAGCTTATCCGCGAACTGTGCCTCGTTGAAACGCCCGTAGATCATATTCACATCAACCTCCTTCAGGGTATGCTGATCAAAATAACGGTAATCCGTCTTCCAGTATTTCCCATCTCGTTGGTTGGCATGAGCCCCGATGGTGGCACTGTCTGAATGGGTGGGGTGAACTTCTATGGATTGGGCATCGGGGTATTCCTTTTGCATAAGTAGCCACACACGATCCAATGCAGGTGTCGAATCAGTAATGGAACCTTCCACAGTGGTTTTTGAATATACCTCTTCGTAAACAATTGATTTTTCTCCTCCTGCCAATTTATAATAGCCTTGGGCGAACCATTGAAAGCCCCACACCAACCCGGTGATCGCAAAAATAAGGGCAAAGACGGTTGCATAGATTCCGCCCACCACGTGAAGATCAAAGTTTATCCGGGGCCATCTGGTGCCTTTGGGCCAATGAAACCAAGTCCTGTTCTTTAGCGCTTTACGACTTTTAGGTATCCACAGTACAACGCCAGACAAGAGTATCAGGACGAAGATAAGGGTGGCCGAGGCTACCAGGGGCTGACCGATTTGCGGAGGTAGCCACAGGTAATAGTGTCCTTGCATGATAAAACGAAAAAAATCCTTGTTCATATCCTTCACCTTTTTCACCTCTCCGGTATATGGGTCCAGG
>JACMKG010000193.1 GCA_014380255.1 Prolixibacteraceae bacterium
GGTCGCTGTCTCTTCACGGTGGCATACCTGGCAGGAGTTGGCCACGTTGTTAAGGGGCGACTGTATGTGATGATCGGTAAATTTCTGTCCTCCTTCGCTCTTGTAAGGCATATGACAATCGGCACATGACACCCCGCGCTCGGAATGGATACCCATCAGGGCAATTTCATAGTCGGGATGCTGTGCCTTCAGCATAGGGGCTTTACTTAAAGCATGGGTCCAGTCAACCACCTGCAGGTCATCGTAGTATTTCTCCATGTTCTCAACGGTCATCCCGTTATCCCAGGGGAAAGTGAGGTAATTGGCCCCTTCTACTTTTTTCTTATCGAAATAATACTCCACATGACACTGGGCACAAACCAGTGAACGCATTTCCTGGTGAGTGGCCTTGGTAATATCTTTACCCTGCCTGGTGAATGCTTCCACCAATGCAGGGCGTGAAATATGCAGGTTCATCGTCTTGGCATCGTGACAATCGCCGCAACCGATAGGGTTGACAATTTCAGGACCCAAGCGCGCCCATTTACCCGTGTAATACGGAATCACCCCTTCCTTGTTCATCACACGCGGCACATCGGGACTCTTGCATGTCCAGCAGGTAGTACTCTGAGGGCCGTCATTGGGCCCTGTGGGAGCTCCGGTACGAAGCACCTCACGAAGATCCTTCACGGCATACACGTGACCGCGGGCCTGGATATAATCGGTCGAAAAAGCATAGCCTGCCCAGAGCACAACCATGCGTGGATCAAACTCCAGCATGTCGATACGGTGGCTCCCGCCATACTTACTGGCAAAAGTGGTATCTGCCGTCTGGTAGTATGACTGGTATTCACGGGGAAAGTTCTCACCCCACACTTCATTTCGTGGTTCAAACTGTGAAATCTGGTTCTTTGGCACATTCACAAATACAGCTTCAGCCCTTCTTTCAACGATGGATGAAGCTAGTAGTCCGATCAGGAAAACTATGATAATGGTGGCAAAAAAGATGAGCCATGCCAGCCACGGTCGATTCTCAATAAGATGTGATACAGGTTTCATAGTATGAAGGATTAGTTATATTATTCTGAAAGGTATTCTCGCAACCAATTGGGAACCGGGCTTTCCGGCAATGGCACCCGTGCATTGGGCGCACTGCTCAAGCTGTTCACCCTTCCATGGGGAACCTCACGGTGACAATCCCAGCACAGACGGTCGGTGGCATGTACATCCTGGTTCTTAACCGAAGATACCAGCTTAGGGTCAAGCAACAGTTTGGAATGACAACGGATACAGTTCTGATGAACCACATCACGCCCATCTTCTTTGATGAAGATAACCTGTGGTTCCAGACGAAGGGCAAACATGGAAGCATGGCGCATCCCGTCTTTGGCCTTGAAGTAATACATGTTGAACACATTGTTGTGCGGCACATGGCAGTCGTTGCAATTGGTATGCTGGCGGTGTGAACTGTGGCTCCAGGTGGCATATTCGGGAGCCATAATATGGCAATTGACACAGGTCTCCGGTTTATCTGACAGATACGAATGTGCCTTGCTGATGTAAAACAGAAAGAAGAAAAGCCCCACAAGAATTCCAACGGCAATCAATACCGGAAATCTCCAATTCTTTGGCGGAAGTAGTTTTGAGACTAATTTCATAAGTCGAACTTTCTGGTTTTATTGAGACTAAGCCAGCTTCACATACTCTGAATGCAACTGACTTACACCCAACTTCATAAAGTTACAACAAATTATGATGTTGGAAACAACCGAACGGATGATTTCAAATGTTGTTAAACATATCCATCACAAACAGGTCGCAAAACCTTTAACTCCCATTCTTTCAGCCATAATGCAATGTACCTTACAGGAACCCGAGTTGTCGAAATGCTTATTTTTCAGGAATTAAACCTGCTGAAACAACTATTCACACATAGGTCAAAGGTCGGTATTCTTTTGCCTTTCGGCCGTTTTCATCACCACCGTTGCTACGATTCGACCGGCAAGTTCCAAGCTGTTTTTATTGACCTGCCCCATGGTATCTTCCGGGCAATGCTGTACGTTTTTACCATCCATCCCCAGGTGGGCTGCAACAAAGCCATTAAGGGCAAACGAGCGGTGATCAGAGCCAATTCCGTTTAACTTGGAATACTTGTGGTCAGATGATTCCAAAGCCTGTGTTATGATTGTTTGTAGCCACGGTGGCATATTCGACTCTTCCGGATAAGCTAACTCAGTGGAAAGGTGCCATGGCCTTTTTACATTCACTAAATCAGTGGCCGCCAATTGAACAGGATAAATGGCCGGCTGCCCTTTATACGTTACACCCCCGTTCACATCGGCCAAAATAGACCCTGTATCTCCCACACAATCAACGTTAAAATAATAAATCACAGAACTCGTGTCGCTGATATGTTTTTGAGAATAGGCCTGTGAGCCCAGCAGCCCCAGTTCTTCTGCTCCAAAGAACACGAACTTGATGTTGAATGGTAAGTTGTCTTTTTCCTGTTTGAAATACCGGGCCAATTCCAGCACAACCGAAACCCCGCTGGCATTGTCATCTGCACCCGGGCCATTGAAGGAATCCCAATGCGCCCCTATCAGAACTTCCTTTTCCTGATGGTTTAACGATGAATAAATATTATACGATTTATACGTATTCACCTTTCCATTGGGTTTTATGACACACGATTGTGCCTTTTGATCCAGCAGGGCCATATCAGCATCGCCTAGAATAACAATGGCCTTTGGCTTATATTTATAAAGACCATAAACATCGGCTCTTTCCCTAGCGATCACGATGTGATTGGAGATAGAGTCCGGGGCAATGGATTTATACCCTGAAGTGCGGTTAAACAGATAAACCGCTCCTGAAAGTCCGTCGGGATCTTTGTAAGGATTAAAAAATACGGTTTTAAAATGAATGGGCCTGTTATCAATCAACACCTGGATATCTTTTGCCACATACCCTTGAAATTCAAAGGTATCGATGTTGGTACTCAGATCCAAAGAAGCAAAGTAATCCTGAATGTATCTGATGGTTTCTGTTTCTCCCTTTGAGGTTGCATTTCGGGTGCCAAAGCTTGCCAAATGACTGACATGCGAATAGGCAATCTCTTTAAATTCAATGGGTAAGCTTACGAGTTCCTGACCCCATGAATGGGTGAAGCTTACAATCAATACTACAAAAAGCACGTATCTCATAGGGCGTTATTTTCTTAATAGACAGAATCCATAAACTATGTTCAAAAGTATAGATCTTTTTATACTTTTACCCTATGATTAACCAAAAAACTAAAATAAACACTTATTGATAGTGCCCTTAACAACCCTACAAATAGTAAGAAAAAGCATCAGGAATGGCTCTGAAAGCAGCTTACAGGACAAAAAGCCATCAGTGCTCCTGAGCCATATTTACATGCTTCAACAAATTTTTACTACAACATTTGCTTGGCCTTATCCACAGTGATTTCCAGCACCCTGGTCAGAAAGGAAAATTTACTTTTCATCATGTCATATTCCTCGCCCGATTCGATATAGGCAGCAGTACCTTCCACGATAAAGCCCGTTCCGGGGTAATCTTTGTAACCCAATACCTCTTTGCTACCCAAAGATATTTTAACTTTATTGTTTATCTCCACATTTCTTTGAGTTTTCCGAAAGCCATAGGCTGGAATTAAAATGCGCTCATCATCAGTAACTACCAGGTATGAATTCCAGGAATTAACTAAATGTGGCTCTACGCCCCAGGACATGATCGATACAACC
>JACMKG010000194.1 GCA_014380255.1 Prolixibacteraceae bacterium
CCGCTGCCCCAAGCTTTATAATCCATGGGAAAGCTTTTTCATGACGCTCTTCTATTTTTGAAATTAGCCAGACGAGTGTCCAGAACAAAAACAGGATGGTTGCCGCGCTCGATACTGCCGAAACCAGGTTAATGGCATAGGCAGCCTTTTCAGGGTTCCCGAAACTAAAGAGTGAAAACACGCGTCCAATCAGCATAAATAGGGGAGCTCCGGGCGAATGGTTGATCTCCAGCTTATAGGCCGATACCAGGAATTCGCCACAGTCCCACAGGCTGAGAGTCGGCTCCAAGGTCAGGATATAGACCAATAGGGAGATACCAAAAACGAGCCATCCGGCCAGGTTGTTAACGCGCTGCTGATTCATGAAAGAATTTTTTATTACCTGTACACACAAAAAAGAAGAGGTTCAAAGGCAAAGATTGTTTTTTTAAGAATATTTCAGATAAGATAAGACTCACCAAGCATTCCAATTTCTTCATACAAAAGTGTTACCTTCGTACTGGAAAATCAAATAAGCATACAAAATATGGCCATTATATCAATGTTTTACGGAATTTAATTTCAATGTATTATTTGGATAATAAACGTCATAAATTACCTCATATTCATGTTAAGTACCAAGATGAAGAAGCTGTTATTGCAATTCAGGATGGACAATTATTGGAAGGAACATTAAAGGTAAATAAAATGAAACTTGTTCAGGCATGGATCGAAATACATAATGAGGAATTAATGGCAGACTGGGAATTGGCAATTATGGGAGAAACAATATTTAAAATTGATCCTTTAAAATAACAAACAAATGAGCCCAAGAGTTATTAATGTGAAACCGGAACAAGACTTTTTTCTATTACTGACATTTAGTAATGGTGAAGTGAAAAAGTTTGATGTAAAGCCCTATCTTGGGATTGGGATATTTAAAGAATTAGAGGATTTGGCTGTGTTCAATTCTGTAAAGCCTTTCCTTGGAAGCATTCAATGGGTCAATGGGGCCGACTTATGTCCTGATACGCTCTACTTGGATAGTATATAAAAGTTCATATTTGATTGCTTCAATAAAAAATCAAACGTTTATGTAAACTCCTATATAAATGCATATAAGCAGTTTTATACTTAACTCCATTAATGTATTTTAAATTACGGCTTCCACATTATACATTTCACAAAGAAGCTGCATCAGACCTCTCTGACGTTCATTAAGCATTATCCCCTATTGGCATTCTGTTATACTACGAGGAATAATTAAAAATCTCATAGAAAGAACATTTTGATAGAATATTACTCATGATATTTTATTAAAAGTGCGTCCGTAATGACCCTGGGGCAATGATGGGTCCCTATTTTGAGTATTCAAAACAATAACCCGGTAGCAACCCGTTAGTCCAAGAGTAAGAGAGAGTTGAGCCTTCTGGTTTACTCTTACTCCTTTCGAACTTTTAAAGGATGTTTTAGATTAAACAACGATTTTATATGCTTTGCCAGAAGAGGCTTAGGTTTTATCGAATGGTTGGGATATGCGATAAACAAAAAAAGAGGATGTCTTGCGACACCCTCTTTGCTATAGGTTTTTCAGGAATATTATTTCAAATACTGGGCTGGTAATCCTTTAATTTTCTCGATTTCTATCTTGCGGATAAAGAATTCGCCACCTTCTGACTGCAATTGAATTTTGCCTTTGGTAAGCGGTACTTTTACTCCATTTTCAAGTTTGCTGCAATTGGTATTGACCATCACAGCCTGACCGTTCACTACATGAATGGTAGTCTGTCCATAGCAATACAAATCAACGGTATTCCATTCGCCCAACGCTTTTTCTGCATCATAGGCTTTTTTTATGGAACGGCCATTGTGAGTTTCGCTGAAAGCCAATGGCAGACCTTGCGGGTCATATAGGTAACTTTTGCCATCGCCTGATTTAATCACCTTGGTATCGCAGTAGGTATTAGCCATCAGGTAAGTGTCTCCAACATTTTGGTGCATCAGCTGATGCTCAATGTTGGCCATCCAGGTGCCAAATGCCGCGCCAAAAGGGCCGTAGCTGTGATAAAGCAAACCGCTGTTTCGTTTACCATATACTTTTTCACCCCATTTGAATTCAAGGCGCAGATGATAGTTGGCAAACTCTGCTTTGGTGGCCAGAGAGGCAAAAATGTCTCCTGATACATGGATCACTTTTTGTCCGTCAACTTCAACAATGCTGTAGGTGCTTTCAGGAGTGGCTTTTTTAGCCAGGTCTTCAAAGCCTTCAATGGGGCTGCCGAGGTAAATGGTCCAGTTTTTTAAGTTCTTTCCGTTGAATAGTTTTTTTTGAGAATAGGCTGAACCAGCCAAAATACATACGGTTAGTAGAAGTAAAATCTTTTTCATCATGAATTGGTTTGGTTGAATTGGTCAAAAAAAAACTGCCCCAATAGGATAGGGCAGTCTATCTGAAATTGAGTTATAAAATTTTAATGGGTTTGTAAATTAATTAATTCCTGGGCTCTCTCCAGAATAGCTGTGTCATCAAGTAGTACAACGCCTCCATCAGGTCCCGGTTCAATATGAAGTCCTACTGATTTACCCCTGTCATAGTTTGCACCGCCAAAATAATTCCTGACCGTTTCAACTTCAATATTAAATTCTTTGGCAATCTGGTGTATTGAACCGGAAGGTAAACTGTCTTTGATGTGACGTAATTCATTAAATGTGATTTTTCTCTCCATGACAATTAGTTTTATGGTTATATACTATTTATCTACCTTAAGACCCTTTAAAGTTAGAATTAATATATAAATAACAATAGGGATACGATATGTTTTAACAACAGGTTTTCAACAGAAGGATGATTTGTGGTATTTAACAAAGGGCAAATGCTCTGTTCCTGCTTGTATGATAAGCTCTTTAGAAAAAGAATAAAAGAGCGTAGTGTATGAATTCTAAAAATATTTAACAATTATTAATAATTAATGCAGTCCTTTTTTGATTGCATCGTAGATTGCCTGATGCATTGCAGGGCGAATATTCAGATCTGAAATGGCTGAATTTCTTCTGGTTGGATATACTCTGTTGGATAAAAATATAAATAACAGTTCGTTTTCTGGATCTGCCCATGTAAAGATTCCTGTAAAGCCGGTATGCCCGTAACTGGAAGGACTGGCATCGGGGGCCGGATAATTATTCTTCATGCCTCTGATTCCCGGATCCGGGCGGTCGAATCCAAGGGCGCGTCTGTTGATTAAAGGAAGCGTGGGCGCTTTGGTAAACTCCTGGATCGTGGCAGGTGAAATGTATTGTTTTCCACCGTAGTAGCCTGACTGAAGGTACATCTGCATCACTTTTGCCAAATCATTGGCTGAACTGAACAAACCGGCATTTCCCGAAACCCCTCCCATTAAAGCTGCCATTTCATCATGAACAAAGCCTTCAATTAATTCTCTTCTGAAGATTTCATCGTTTTCTGTAGGTGCGATCTGCTCTATGGGATATTTCTCATAGGGTTTGTAGCAGGTGGTCACTGCTCCCAGCGGCTTATAAAACTCCTGGTTCATGTATTCCTGGAAGTTTTTGCCCGTCAGCTTTTCTACCATCAAGGGAAGAAGGCCGAAACCGAGGTCGGAGTATTCATATGCTTTTTGTGGAAGAAGGGGTGACTTGATAATGTCTTGCACGATTTGTTTTTTAAAGTCGTTTTTTACATACAAGTCCCTGGAAATACGTACCTGGTACTTTTCTTCAGGATGATTTCTGAAGACATCTTTACGTAACGTTGCTTTTGTCCCGGGTTCGAGCCAGAAAGGTATCGAGCTTTTCAGGCGCCCCTGGTGGGTGAGAATATCGTTAACGGTAATCTGTTCCTTGTTGGTTTTTTTGAATTCGGTGAAGTATTCGGAAAAAGGCACATCCAGCTTAATAGTTTTCTCATCATACAGTTTCATGATGGCCGGCAGAGGTGCTGTTATTTTGGTAACGGATGCCAGATCGTACAGATCATCTTTTTGAACAGGCCTTTTACTTTCGTAGGTGAAATTTCCGTAGCAATTATTTAGAATCACTTTTCCATTCTTGGCAATTAACACCTGGCAGCCTGGGAATGCTTTGCGTTCAATACCCATTCGGGCAATCGAATCAATCATATGCTCCAGGCTTGCTGAATTAATCTTTACTTCCTCTGGCAGGGTGTATTTCAACCGTCTGATATTCTGAATATCAATTCCCGCACGTAAGGCATAGAGATTTTTCACCTTGACAGGTAATTTGCCATTGGCATTGGTGGCTCCAAAAACAAGTGATGCTGCCAGTTCCTGTGAGTCTTTGTCATCCTGGTAGGCCATCACCAGACTGCGTGTATTGGTTAGAGCAGGAAAATATTGCAGGGAGTAAGGATTTCCAAAGTAACAGGTTACGGTATTTTTGTCTTTAAGCTGTTCAACCAGACTGATCTGTGAATCCGTAATTCCAAAACGCTTGGATGGATAAAGATTCAGGTTGTGCATCCCAACAATGACAAGATTATAGGGATTCAACTGGGTGAGCAGATTTTTTATTTCTTCCGGTGTAGGATTCTTTCCCACATTGAAATGATCAATACTTGTATAATTGCCAAGCATTTTTTGAAACGGTGCTACCTGGTCGGTGCCTATTGAAAGGCTGGCAATTTTAAGGGAGTCGAGTTTTTGTAAGGGAATCAGGTTACCCTTGTTCTGCAGAACAGTCATTGATTGTTCCTGCAGCAAACGCTTGGTAAGCAGGTATTCGTTCGTGTTTAATTTCTGAACCAGGTTTTGCGTATCTACAAACCTGTTTTGGTGGAGACCAAGCCATCTTTTTATGGTCAGCACTTTCCGGCATTTCTCCTCGATCTCCTGGAGGGTTAATTCACCGCTGGTCACAGATAGCAAGACCGCTGCAATGGCCTTGTCAAGGCTGGGAACAATTTCGACCATATCATTGCCCGCTTTTAAAGCTTTGACAACCGACTGGGCGGATGTGTACATGTTGGAAACGCCCTTCATATTCATGGCGTCGGTGATCACCAGGCCTTTAAAGCCCAATTCTTCCTTTAATTTGGTATTTATAATCTTTGGAGAAAGTGTGGCAGGTAATTTTTTGTTTTTATCAAGAGCCGGAACATGAAGATGTCCTGTCATTACTGCACCGATTCCTTTGTTGATGAGATACGAGAATGGGAATAATTCCAGTGAGTCAAGCTGGCTTTTAGTCTGAAGTATGATCGGGAGCCCCACATGCGAATCTGTCTGGGTATCCCCATGACCGGGGAAATGCTTGGCAGTAGCCAACACTCCGGCATCCTGCATACCACTGGCAAATAACCACGATTTGCGTGCAACCTGTATTTTGTCTTCTCCAAAGGAGCGGTGGTTGATAATGGGATTGTCGTGATTTACATTGATATCGCATACCGGTGCCATATTCATATGAATGCCCAGCATACGGCACTGCTTTCCGATTTCAACACCCATCTTGTAGATCAGCGAATCATTGACAATAGCGCCCAGTGCCATTTGCACGGGGTAACTCAGTGTTGAATCGAGTCTGAAGCCCAGACCGGTCTCCCCATCGATGGCTACCAGCAAAGGGACATTCGATACTTTTTGAAGGGTATTGCTGATTTTCGCCTGGGCAACAGGGCCTCCCTGCATAAAAATTACCCCGCCTACCTGGAATTGATTGACAAGTTTTATCAGATCATCGGTCTTCGAATTCTTTAAATTCGAGTATGCCTGAATCATAAACAGCTGCCCAATCTTTTGGTCAATGGTTAGTTTATTCATCAGTGAATCGACCCATGGATCACTGCTATGACTACTAAATGGCGGATTTTGTTGTGCAAAGCCAGATCCCAATGCCACAATCAGGACCAGCAGTAGTGCTATATATCTCTTCATTCCAATCTTTCTTCGGATGTAAAGATAAAAAAGAATGAGCATTTTCAGGTTCATTTTAAGAGTATTTGCAAAATTAGTCAAACTTCAATTGTTAATTATTTAATGTTTCATGGATTGTTTAAATAATCTGATGTAACGCCTGTAAAATCAACATTCTAAAATCTATAAACTATAAATGATAATTTTTATTTCCTGATAATATAACGAATAAATGACGAATTTCTTTATATACTTTAAGGAATGTTAAAATATGTAAAAATCATTTATTATTTTTGTATACTAAAGTTTATAAAAAACCGTTTTCTTACTATAATATATTTACTTGAAGAAAATTCTCTACATATTGGTGACAATCCTCTCATTGGGATACCTGCTTTCATGTGAGGATGAAAGATATCTTTCTTCATCAGAAGTAAAGCTAGGCTTCTCGGTAGATACTGTAATGTTCGATACGGTCTTTACAACCATTGGTTCAACAACCGAGCACCTGAAAATATACAACCGCTACGATCAAAAGTTACTTGTATCTTCCATCAGGCTGGCCAAAGGGGAGACTTCGAATTTTAGATTGAATATCAATGGAGTTGTATCCAATGAAGTTAAGGACTTGGAAATTGCACCCTTCGACAGTTTATACATTTTTGTTGAAGTAACCATCGATCCCAATGGGCAGAATCTGCCGTTGGTCGTAAAAGACTCTATCTTGTTTGTCACCAACATGAATCATCAGGATATTGATCTGGTGGCCTGGGGGCAGGATTTTAACCTGATCAGGCAGCAGAGGCTGAAAAATACCACCTGGACCAATGAAAAGCCTTACCTTGTGTATAATTATGCTTATGTGGATAGCAACTCAACCCTTACTATAGAACCGGGTACAAAGATTTACTTCCACAAGGATGCCGGATTGTATGTCAAAGGAAGGGTAGTGGCGAATGGTACGGTAGACAATCCGATCATTTTTCAGGGCGATCGGCTGGAGGATATCTATGCCAATATTCCAGATCAATGGAGTCAGATATTACTTTATTCAGGAAGTAAAAATAATGAATTTACAAATGTTGAAATAAAAAACTCGAACATCGGGCTTCAGGTAGGGGATATTGACGATGAAGGTTTTGCTTCTGTTAAGCTTAAAAATACAAAAATACAGAACATGGCTTTTGCTGGCATCTTTGCCATGAAAAGTGATATTGTTGCAGAGAACTGTTTAATCACCAATTGCGGATCATTTGCTGTGGCGTTGCTCGTAGGAGGTAGCTATGAGTTTACCCATTCGACCATTGCCAACTATTGGGGGGGCTATTCCTCAAAAGCACGTTCAACACCTTCGCTGCTTATTCAAAATTACGTGAATATAAAAGATGGCCAGATGTATGTTGGCGATCTGGCTAAAGCTAATTTTGGCAATTGCATTATCAGTGGAAATATATTTGATAAAAACGAACTCAAACTGAACAGAAGGGCAGAGGCCTTGTTCAACTATCGATTTGATCGTTGTATTCTTCAGGTGGCCGATACTTTCAAAACTAACAACACGGAGCATTTTGTAGATATTCTGAAGGGTGAGAATCCTAAGTTCGTTGATCCATTCAAGAAATACATTTTTGAGCTTGATACCTTAAGTCCGGCTAAAGATGCCGGGAAAGCAGCTATTGGTCGTTTGGTGCCTTCCGATTTAAAAGGAAGGGACAGGCTGTTGGATAAAGCCCCGGACCTTGGTGCTTTGGAACGTCAGGAAAAAAAAGCGAAGTAAAGGCTCATTATTAGAATATCTTTTCTGAATCATTCTCTTTTAAGCTATTTTTTATCAATGAATAGCTGTCATTCCGTCTCTTTTTTACGCACTTTACAGTCAATGTCGCTATGAAGTATTTAGCACTTGGGGGTTTGTTGCTTTTCTCTGCATTTACTGACTGCTACTCGCAAGAAAATAAGCCGGAAGATGAATATACCTTCATGTTTTATAATACGGAAAACCTGTTTGATGCAGAAAATGATTCCCTGACTTCCGATGATGAATTTACACCTGGAGGCGACCGAAGATGGAATCCAAGTAAACTTTGGAACAAGGCAAATCGGGTTGCCAAGGTTATTCTGGCAGCCGGTGGCTGGAATGCGCCTGCTTTTGTAGGTCTTTGTGAAATAGAAAGTTATGAGGTACTTGATCTGCTTGTCAGGAAAACACCACTCTCGGCTTGCCACTATAAATTTATTCATAAAGATTCACCTGATTCCCGGGGCATCGATGTGGCATTTATTTACAGGCCTGAACTCTTTAAGCCTTTTGATTACCAGGCAATCGTTCTGGCTGATTCCTCAAAACCAGGCTTTAAGACAAGGGATATTCTTCGAATTAGCGGCATACTGAACAACTGGGATACACTTCATATTTTTATCAATCATTGGCCGTCAAGATATGGTGGTCTGATGGAAACTGTTGATTTAAGGAAGCTGGCCGCACAGAGGTTGGATAAGGCCATTCAGGAGTTGTTTGTCTCTTATCCGAAAGCTAAAATCATCTGTATGGGCGATTTTAATGATTCACCTGAAGATGTGAGTTTAAAGCAGGTATTAAAAGCAAGAAAGATGAATGATCCGGGAGTGCCGGGCGAAATGGTCAATCTTTCATTTAATTGGATGGTTCTTCCAATACAGACCCTAAAAAACATGTACTCATGGCAGGTATTCGATCAATGGATCGTGTCTGATTATTTGTTGGAGAATACTCTGGGAATGCAGTTTGCAGGTGCCGGGATATTTACTGCCTCATTTCTTCTGGAGCCTGACAAAAAGTATGGCGGGGTAAAACCCAAACGCACCTATGTTGGCTTCAAGTACCAGGAAGGCTTTTCTGATCACCTGCCCATCGTATTAAAATGTCGCATGAATGACCGTTAGCCGTTCACGGGTGTAAGTCCCAGTTCTTTTCCTTTTTCAAGCATAAAACGGTAAGCAGGGTCATGTTCATTGGGTATTACTCCATCTAAAATAGCATCCTTAATGGCTGTTTTGATAAAGCCCACCTCCCGGCATGGACTTAACCCGAATACTTCCATGATTGTTTCACCAGATACCGGGGGCTGGAAATTTCGGATGTGATCTTTTTCTTCCAGGTCTTTTAACTTTTGCCTAACTAGTTGAAAGTTGCCATAGTACTTCTTAACCTTCTCCGGATTCTTGGAGGTGATGTCAGCCTCACATAAGGTCATTAAATCGTCGATATCATCGCCTGCTTCAAATAAGAGCCTGCGGATAGCCGAGTCAGTTACTTCTTCTTCAGAGAGCACAATGGGCCTCATATGCAGCTCTACGATCTTCTGCACGTATTTCATCTTTTCATTCATGGGCAATTTCATCCTTTTAAAGATGACCGGTACCATTTTCGATCCAACGAAATTATGGGAATAGAAAGTCCAGCCAAACTGTGGGACAAACTTCTTGGTGGCAGGCTTGGCAATATCATGAAGAAGGGCTGACCATCTGAGCCAAAGGTTAGAGGTATGAGGAGCAATTCGATCTAACACTTCCAGAGTATGGAAGAAATTATCTTTGTGTCCAATCCCATTCACTTCCTCGCGGCCTTTCATGCGGTGAAGTTCGGGAAATATGATTTCGAGCAACCCTGTTTTATCCAGCAAGCGAAAGCCAACAGAAGGTTTGGAAGACAGAATGATCTTGTTCAGCTCTTCCGCG
>JACMKG010000195.1 GCA_014380255.1 Prolixibacteraceae bacterium
GCTGCGAGTACCTTGCTGGTAATTAATCTGTTAAAAAAATAAACGTTCTCACCTTATCGGCTTAACCTCATTTTGCCATCTCTTAAAATGGATTTACCACAATTGAGATAGAAAGGTTTGTAATGTTTACTTAGAGTCTGTCTCTAATGTCAGGCAATAAAATTCAAATTCCTACTAGTATCAACTTTAATTATAATTCGTTTTATATAATTCACTCCACGCCCATTATTTTTTTGAATTTCAGCTCGTTTAATCAATTAAGGACCATTTTCTTACAAAAAGATCACATTTAATATCCTCTTGGGCATACCTATCCCAATAGCCTGTATGATGCGCGCGTTTTCAGGCCATTTTAAACCGAGCCAACACCGCCCCTGTCATCACCCGGATGTTGTATCCAATCACACTCCACATGACTTTAGCGTCGAAGTGTGCCTGGCCCTTCCAGTTACACCGGAATAGGCCAAATCCTCTTTTTATATTTGATATTGTTGCTTCTATTCCACTTCTCCATTTCTTCAACCTCGTTTCCATATTCAGACTGCTGGCTGCATTTTTCAGGCTTCCGACAATCTTATTGAATACAATATTGGTAACACCTTGTTTTTGGGCGTACTCGAGATTAGCCTTAGAGGCATAGCCCCCATCCGTTGCTAAATCCCTGGGTACTTTCTGGTAATCGGCAATGACATTATCCAGTGTGTTTTGATATAAAGTACTGTCCTTTGGATTACCCTTCAAAACCTCACAACTTAATACCAGATTACTTTTGCCCGTCACCAGGTTTATTTTATGGCCAAACTGCACCTCCCGGCTGCCTTTTACAATGATATCGGTATGTTGCTCATATATAGAAAAGATCTTTTGATCATTAGGCACGCTTTCCTTATTAATCTCTCTTCGCCATGCCATACTGTATACCTTTTCCATTACTGGCAACAAGCGCTCCAGGTCTATTATTATAAACAGGGCTTTAAGACTACAACTTGCTTTTTTTTTAATCGCATTGGATACCTGGTTAATGCTTTTGGTAAAGGTGATTAATTGCTTATTGAACAAGTCAACACGCTTATCTCCGCTCTTTGTAACATTGATTTTAAAAAATGTTTTTTTACCTCCCTTCATATAATCACGGACATCTAATGTGGTTATTTCTTGTTCCAGTTGTTTGAGCAAACGATGGCTCTCCTTAATACAATCCCACACCAGAGAGTTATTGGTCGGATAATGAATATTTGTTTCGACCACTGTGGCATCTTCCCTTAATGCTTCCACATCTTCCAAGCCTTCATTAATTGCTATTTTATTGAGGGCCACAAACAGTTTATTTAAACTTTCGGCATTAATTCTGGATATATATTTTTGATACATCTGAAAGCTGAACATCCGTTGGTCGTCAATTTTTATAAACTGCAAACATATCCTGGAATCCACTTGGTGATATTCAAGTTCCCTATAATCTAATTGCTTTAACTCTTTATATATCGCTGCTCTGGCGATTTGTTCTATACTTGGAATATCTTTTCTTCCAAACTCGTTCTCTTTGTTGCCGAAAATAATATCATCCTTTAGATGAGTGAACAATTCTGGGTGGTTTTCCAAAATGGTGTCAATTAATCCCAACTCCGGATCATTAGCCCAATTTACTGTTTCAAACTTAAGTCTTAGGGTTTCAAAGAGTTGCATTTTCATCAGCCAAATATAATGCATAATATACTAGCAATCAAAATGTTACACAATACTATTATCATTTTTAAGTATAGGTTATTCAGTGCGTTTGAACCGATTAAGAAATAGAATTTTGAACTATCATCACTTCATATATAAATCAATCTTACTTTTAACGATAGAAATTCCAACAATTGTGCTCAAAACTTTACTGGATAAGCATTTACGTGCCCAGGACAGACTCTAAGTTAAAATTGGCTGACGGAAACTTTCCTACAAAACATAGGGCCTTCCTGCTACCTGCTACTCATATCCTGCTACTAACCCCTACTACCCCTTCGGCTTATACCCCGCTTCATTAAACAATTCCTTCGCGTTTTTCTGCATGAGGGTTTCCATGGTCACTTCTGAGTTTTTCGCCATCCATTTTTTTACGATCTGCCAGCCAACATATAATCCGAGATAGCCTGGTACTCCCTCGCCAAGCACCTGCGTTTTTGGTCCATCTTCGATGTATTCTTTATTGATTGCCGGTTCTATACTGTATACCAGTTCACTTTTTACAAAAAAATTCCATATATCCGCTTCGTGATCGTTGCAAAGATCGAGCTGTGCCTTACTGTACCCGATCTTTAAAGTATCATCCGTATAGGGCATCAGTTGATCCAGGACGTATAGGCGCTTTCCCTTTTCAATTATTTGTTCAACCAGGGGCCTGCTTGCTGCATTATATGGAAACAGATCGTCTACGATGTTCTTCATCACGTTAACCGGGATGGTTTCAGGAACAAAACGACGCACCTGGTACTCAAAA
>JACMKG010000196.1 GCA_014380255.1 Prolixibacteraceae bacterium
ATTCCGGCTGCTGTGTACATCGGATTGTTTGAGCTGGGCATTACCTATATTTTATGGATGAAGGCCATGCAATTGAGCGAAAACAATGCCAAAACGGGCAATCTGACCTTCCTGTCACCTTTCCTGTCGCTTATCTTCATTCATTTTATTCTGGGTGAAACCATCTACGTGACCACTTTCATCGGGCTGGCCTTTATCATTTCAGGCATCTGGTTTCAGCAAAAGCATTAAATTGTAAATTTGAATAACAAAAAGGGCTGCTAGGGGCTAGCGGCTGGCAAGAAATGCTTCGATCACAGGCAATAGATGATGATAGCTGCATAGTTTTGCCAGTTGCCAGAAACCAATAGCTAGCAACTTGAATTAATTAAAAATTAAACAATACAGTATACATTATTCATGGAAAAAAGACCCATTAAAATATTAGGCATTGATCCCGGCACCAACGTGATGGGTTACGGATTGATTGAGGTGGTTGATAATAAGCCGCGTATTTTGAAGGTAGGGGTAATCAAAACCACCGGTACGGTTGACCATTACGAGAAGCTAAGGAACATTTTTGACCGCACTGTTTTGATGCTGGATGAATTGCAGCCCGATGAACTGGCTATCGAATCTCCCTTTTTCGGTAAGGACATCCAGGCGATGCTTAAGCTGGGTCGGGCACAGGGCATAGTGATGGGTCTAGCCCTAAGCCGTAATATTCCTGTCGCCGAATATGCCCCTTTGAAAGTCAAGCAGGCCATTACCGGTATGGGGCGTGCAGCCAAAGAACAGGTGGCTTTTTTTCTTAAAAACATGTTCAGTTTAAATGAACTGCCCAAGGAACTGGATGCCACCGATGCCGTGGCCGTGGCTGTTTGTCATTATTTGCAGATGCGTAACCCGGTGACCAAGTCAGGGATCAAAAGCTGGGGTGACTTTGTGAAAAAGAACCCTGGGAGGGTAAAGTGATGATAGTATTTGGTGAATTTATTACATTTGCAATAAAGAGTTGAAACACAGGAATATTTTCAAGGCTAATCACTATTGTTTGTTCCATGAAATAGGCCATAAAATTGTAGTATCTTTATTGCACCAACAGATTAATACTTTTCAAAATGAAAAAAGCTACTGTAATGGAAGCATTGAAAGAAATGCCCCAGGATTTCGAGCTGGAAAAATTACTCGAGAAACTTGTCTTCATGGAAAAGGTAGAAAATGGACTTTTGCAATTAGATGAGCAAAATACAATACCTCATGATGAAGTCATTAAATTAACCAAAGGATGGTGAAAATCATATGGACTTCTTTAGCAGTATCTGACCTGAAAATTGTTCACGATTATATTTCCGCAGAATCAAAAGTATATGCTGATCGTATGGTCGAAAAGATAATTGCAAGAGTCTCCATTCTAAACAATTTTCCTGAATCAGGAAGGGTCGTACCGGAGTTTGGACAAAAATCAATCAGAGAGCTTTTAGAAGGAAATTACAGGATAGTTTACAGGATTCATCCCAATCATATCGGTATCGCCCGTATTCATCACACCGCAAGATTACTTAGAAAATTATAAAGCTCAGGCAAATCGGGTGGGGCAAGGGTTATAACACACGTTATTTTTCAAGAGGATACTGTTTTCCTGCTATCCATTTACGATAAGTCAGAAATGGAGAATCTTACCGACCAGGAAATAGAAGAACTTATTAAACGCATTGACCTTTAGTGATGAAAACGGTGTTTTGAGGAGTTTTATCTCCTTAAATGATACCATTTAGGGCAAAAAAAATCCCGGTATCCCGGGATTAATATAGTAGCTGTTTTTTTTATCTATACCTGACATTCTTTGGCAATAACATCCGTTATCTGGGCCATTTCTTCTTTGGTGAAGCTTAGTTTCTTGTGAAAATTAAGCAGATCGGCTTCCGATTGCATAGGCACCAGGTGAATATGGGCATGAGGAACCTCCAGCCCCAGGACCATGACCCCTACTTTTTTACAGGGAATGGCTTTTTGTAACCCCAGGGCTACCTTTTTGGCAAACAGCTGTAACCCGGTATAGGTTTCATCATCCAGGTCAAAGAGGTAATCCACTTCCTTTTTAGGTATTACCAGCGTATGACCTTTTGCCACGGGTGAAATATCCAGGAAGGCCAGAAAGTTTTCATCTTCAGCCACCTTCCATGCCGGTATTTCGCCCTTTACAATTTTGGTAAATAAACTAGCCATAATCGATTATTACATTGCAATGTCAATAATTTCAAACTGTATTTTGCCTGAAGGAACCTGTATCTCCACTACATCACCCACCTTTTTACCCATTAACCCTTTGGCAATAGGGGTCTGGATCGATATCTTGCCTAATTTCAGATCTGCTTCCGGTTCTGAAACAATGGTATACTGCATTGTGGCATTGTTATTATTGTTACGTATGGTAACTTTATTCAACATCTGAACACTTGAAGTATCTATTTTAGATTCATCAATGATGCGGGCCGAAGCAATTTTCTGGGTCAGTACAGATATCTTGGCTTCCAGCATTCCCTGGGCATCTTTAGCTGCATCATATTCGGCATTTTCCGAAATATCACCTTTTTCAATGGCTTCTCCAATGGCTTTTGAAATCGCTGGACGTTCAATTCTTGTCAGGCGATCCAATTCATCTTTCATTTTGCGAAGACCCTCTTCCGTAATATAAGTAACCTTACCCATGGTTTTTCCCTTTTTATTAAAACTATATTAAAACAAAAAAGAATTCCGGCGATTGCGGAACTCTTTCTAACTACAAATTTAGAAATATTTTTATTCTTTCTACAAAGGTATGTTTTATAATACAATTTAATGAACTGAATTATAAAAAGTTTCGGCTCTGTATAACAGACAAAAGCCATCAAAGCCTTATGCCAAACGATGTATTTTTTTTCCTCTTTGGTTAATATTTTCGTTCCAGAATGGTGGAATAAATGAGGGCTTTGCGTAAGGAGAAATCCTCCAGGTAACCACTTCTTTCCTGTAGCTCAGCTTCTGCCCGTTCCTGTTCTTCCAGACTGCCTAGTGGCTTGATGATATCTCTTTTAGTCCGGTCGGGCAACGTGCTTTTGAAACGAGTGGGATGGAAAACAGTATCTTTTGCGCTCTCCCGGTTGCGATGACGATCGGCATTGGCATAAGCTTCATTCATTTGCCTGATCCTGGCTTCTTTAGCTCTTCGTTCCTGTTCTTCCTTTTGTCTTTTGGCATATACCTCTTCCTCATCTTCCACATCCATCATTTCAAAATTCAGAAAAGGATTTACTTTCCGGTCTCTCCTGGCTTGAATTTCCCTAACCCTTCGGGCCTGTTCCTGTTCTTCATCCTCCATATCCGTCATTTCAAAATCCACAAAAGGATCGGTCTTGGAATTGCGTACCGGGAGTTGTTCTTCCTGATCTTCTGCTCCTGCCTTTTTCTTGCTTTTATTGAAAGCACCAAAAATGGAAAGCAGCACAGCGACGATGAGAAATATATAATCTTCCATTTGTATGAGATTTTTTGATGGAATGAAATAAAAATGTTCTTTCCTTTGTTATAATTAAGCATTAAAGATATAAAAAAATGATTCAGCTTATTAAAAAAGGTTTGATTACTGTGTTTATTGGTCTATTTATCCTGACAGGAATGAGCAGTTGTGAGGATGATTATGAATCGAGTGTGCCCTATGTACCGGTAAACTATAGTTTTAACCCGGCCAATGTCATCGAATTAAACATCCCGGGAGGGGCTTTTTATCTGCCCAACTTGGGCTATGGAGGCGTTTTGGTTTTCCGAAACGTGGCTGACAACCCCAATCCTTTTTTAGCTTATGATGCCGCCTGCACCTACGAGATCGCACAAGGGGACAGGCAAGTGGTAATAAGTGAAAGCGGGTTGGCCAAATGTCCTAAATGCGGCTCCGAGTATATTTTGTTTGAAGGAAGCGGCAGCCCGGTGAAAGGTCCTGCGATAGAACCTTTGAAGCAGTACCGTACCAATTATTCAGGAGGATTGATCAGCATCCGGAACTAACCTGTATGCTGGAATAAAATCCTTGGATTCCCGGTTGTCAAACTACCCGGAATGCTATAAACCCACAAGCAGGGCACCAAACTTCTCTTTCAGGTTTATAGGATTATCGTTTATTTTGGTCAATCTATTGAAATACAGCTGGTAACTGTTGCCGGATAGATCCTCCTCTTTTAACTTCTGCCTTCTGCCTTTTTTTACTTTCTTCCTCTTCGGTGGCCACGCTGTATCGTGGCCTTACGGGCTTCTGCATGATATTGTATCAGTCTTGTTGCTTAATGATCCATCTTTTTTTAACCCTCCAAACCATCTAACATTTTTAACTCTTTCAAACCCCTCAAACCTTTTTTCAAACCCTTCCAACAATCATTGTTCCACTGCTTTACTTTCTTTGGTCTTTCGTCTTATTTTGCCTGCTTTAGATACCCATTGGTAACTCATTCGTAACCTTTCTGTATCTGAGGTTACAGAAAGGTTACAGATGGGTTACTAATGAGTTACAGATGATGGCAAAGGACAGGGAATGCCGGACGGATGATCATCCTTTTCATAAAATCCATCTTCGGGATAAAAATTACATGGGAACAGGCTATTTTACACCTTTCAATACCAGAACTAAGTAATTGTCCTAGTCTTTTGTTTTTAACACTGCATTTTTTACAGCTTACCCCTAAAGACAAAACGTTTGATGAAACTGATTTCATCAAACGTTTTATGTCATATCCTTTATATTTGGTGCCCGGGGCTTTTACCAGCTATTTTTCAGCATTATGCCGTTTTTTCTTACCTTCCCTGGTATTAATACCTGTAATGTTCAGGTTTATAGGGACCATCGGGCGAAACTCCCAGGTAATCGGCCTGATCGGGAGTCAGAACAGTGAGCTTTACGCCCAGTTGTTCCAAATGCAAACGGGCCACTTCCTCATCCAGGTATTTAGGTAAACGGTATACATCGATTTCGTAATTGTTTTTCCATAGTTCAAGCTGTGCCAGGGTCTGGTTGGTAAACGAATTGGACATAACAAACGAAGGATGGCCGGTGGCACAGCCCAGGTTTACCAGTCGGCCTTCAGCCAGTAAATAGATGGAATGCCCATCGGGGAACGTGTATTTATCAACCTGGGGTTTAATATTGGTTCTTTTGATTCCCGGCATATTTTCCAGGCGGGCTACCTGAATCTCATTGTCAAAGTGGCCGATGTTGCACACGATGGCCTGGTCTTTCATGGCCGCAAGGTGCTCAAGGGTAATAATATCCTTATTTCCGGTAGTGGTTACAAAAATATTGCCTTCAGATAGGACATCTTCCATGGTTTTTACCTCGAAGCCTTCCATAACGGCCTGCAAAGCACATATAGGATCGATTTCCGTAACAATCACACGGGCACCGTAGCTGCGCATG
>JACMKG010000197.1 GCA_014380255.1 Prolixibacteraceae bacterium
ATATGATCTGCTTCAGCGGCATTTTCGATGGTAACCTGTCGTAGGGTACGTAATTCAGGATTCATCGTAGTAGTCCACAACTGCTCGGCATTCATTTCACCAAGACCTTTGTAACGCTGTACATGGATACCCGTATCCTTACCTTCACCCCATTCTTCAATGATACGCAAACGCTGCTGTTCGGTCCAGCAATACTCTTCACGTTTTCCTTTTTTAACCAGGTAGAGCGGCGGAGTGGCAATATAAACATGGCCCCTTTGAATCAATTCCTGCATGAAACGGAAGAAGAATGTCATGATAAGTGTCGCGATATGACTACCGTCGACGTCGGCATCGGTCATGATCACCACCTTGTGATACCTTAGTTTATCCAGGTTCAACGCTTTGGAATCCTCATCTGTACCAATGGTAATTCCCAGTGCCGTATATATATTCCTGATTTCCTCGTTGTCATAGACCCTGTGAACCATGGCCTTCTCCACATTCAGAATCTTACCGCGCAGAGGTAAAATGGCCTGAAAACGACGGTCACGGCCTTGCTTGGCCGTTCCACCTGCCGAATCTCCCTCGACAAGGAAGATCTCGCATTGTGCAGCATCTTTCTCCGAACAGTCGGATAGTTTACCGGGAAGACCAGCTCCGGAGAGTACGTTCTTTCTCTGAACAAGCTCCCTAGCCTTACGTGCAGCATGACGGGCCTGTGCTGCCAGGATCACCTTGTTTACGATGGCTCGTGCCGAACGTGGATTTTCTTCCAGGTAATTGGCCAGCATTTCACTCACTGCCTGATCAACGGGTAAGCTGATTTCAGAGTTACCCAATTTGGTCTTGGTCTGCCCTTCAAACTGAGGCTCTGCCACTTTTACTGAAACTACAGCAGTAAGGCCTTCACGGAAGTCGTCGCCATTGATTTCAAATTTCATCTTGGCCAGCATACCGCTACCCTCAGCATACGCTTTCAAGGTACGGGTAAGGCCACGACGGAAACCAGTCAAGTGTGTTCCACCTTCAATGGTATTGATATTATTCACATACGAGTGAATATTCTCGGTAAAGGAAGTATTGTAATGAAGGGCAATTTCTACCGGCACTCCAGCCTTTTCTGATGAAATATGAATAGTTTCATCGATCAGCCTTTCACGGGCGTTATCCAGGAATTCAACAAATTCTTTCAGCCCCTCTTTAGAGAAAAACTCTTCGTGTTTATAGGGGTGTTCTTCGTTGTCGAGTTTAACCCTTTTGTCTGTAATGCTTAGTTTCAAGCCAGCATTCAGGAAAGCCAGCTCACGCAAACGGGCTGCCAGAATTTCAAACTTGTATTCTGTAACCAGGAAGATAGAATCATCGGGCTTAAAGGTCACTGTTGTACCTGTTCGGTTGGACAAGCCAACTTCCTTCACACTGTACATTGGCTTACCCTTGGTATATTCCTGTTGCCATATTTTACCGTCGCGGTGTACCTGCACATTGAGCAGAATAGAGAGTGCATTCACACACGAAACCCCTACCCCATGCAAACCACCGGATACTTTATAGCTATCCTTGTCAAATTTACCTCCTGCATGCAGAACGGTCATTACCACTTCCAGCGCAGAGCGGTTTTCCTTGGTATGCAGTTCAACAGGGATTCCACGACCATCATCAATGACCGTTACTGAATTATCAGTATTGATAATAACCTCAATATTTTTGCAATAGCCTGCCAGCGCTTCATCAATCGAATTATCTACAACTTCATATACCAGGTGATGCAAACCTTTTTCATTCACGTCGCCGATATACATGGCCGGACGTTTGCGAACAGCTTCCAGTCCTTCGAGTACCTGAATACTGTCTGCCCCATAATCTCCATTGCCATTCTGTGTTCCCCAATTCTGGGTTTCTTCAACTTCTCTCATTGATCAAAATATTTAATTATCCCAAAACTTTAGCTATTCAACCCTCTATATGAAGGATTAAAATAAGTACAGAAAAACGATTGCCTTCTGTTTTTGTAAGAATTTCCTGATTGGATGGTAAAATCAGATACTTGATTTTCAGTATATTCTTCACCTTAAAAATTTCTTCTACAATAGGTCACAAATATAGTAAAAATGTAGTTACCCCCGACAGCAAAACAGGATTAGAAAATGTTAAACTTTTTAACATTTTCTAATCCTGTTAAATACTGATTTGCAGAATTTTAATATGACTTTCACTTCCACCTAAAAAGCACGAAAAACGAAGGAAGAAATAGTTCTTCGTTTTAAAAGGAATAACTCATCCCTGCCAGCCAATTAAAGCCTTTATTGGTATAGCCCAACCACTGTTCATACTTCTGAAAGCCAAAATTATTGAGTTTAGCAAAGAAATTTAACCGATCGGTGAATTGATACTCTCCGGCCACGTTCAGGTCTATAATCGGGTCCATTGTCACTTGCTGCGACATCCTGGATGAAAAGTCAGGTTCCATAATCAACCCCGTACGCTCGCCAATAAAGAATATATCGGCCGTAAATTTCAACTGCTCGGAAGGACGGTAAATACCCGAAAAAGTAAAATCAAAATCAGGCATATGCCAGGCCTTTTCCTGTGCATCCAGGGTATAGGAATAGAAGTTTCCTCCCAGGCGCAATGAGAAATCATCAGATACTGCATGCAACAGTTCAGCCGACATTTTAAACACATTCACATCATCATACACTACGTTGAATGTAGATAGACTATCTCGTTTGGTGACATAAAAATGCTGATCCTTCACCAGTGAATAGGATGCCTGGGTCACAAAGTTGGTCTTTGAACTTAGCTTACCTTTAATCCCTCCCGACAGGATGTAGGAATACTTGGAATTGCGGTAATCATGGTAAGGATCTACGTAAGGGTTCTCCCGGGCAATGAAAGAATAGGTATTGTGCTGGAAATAACCGTCCACCCCGGCAAACAGACTAAGAACCTGCTTTACAGGCGACCATTCGGCTTCCACTTTTGGAAACATCATAACCGATGCATCGGCATCATCATCAAAAAGCATGGCTGTATTTAGCCCTACCTGTAATTTGGCCCTTTCTCTTTTCCACATCACCGAGGGGTTGATACGGAAAACTACCTGCTGCTTTTGTCCAATGTTCTCAGTCAGGATGTTTCGCATGCCATCGGCCCGATAAAAGGTAAAAGAGGTATACAACAAACCGATGGTATTGTCAAATTTCTTGTTTAGATTAGCCGACAACACGGTCTGATGTTCCTTCTGTTCTGTTTTAGTAGCGAAATAATGATAGTTGATCCCAAAGTCATAATTCAGATCCGAATTATAGGTCTTACTGCTTTTCAGATGCACATCAGCAGTTCCCTGTGAGAAATGCTGTTTTTCCCCGAACAAAGGAATCGTGGCCTGCTTTTCCTCATCACTGAGTCGAGGACCCGGATATCCGTAATAATTAAACGATTTCCGGTCAAAGGCCAGCTTACCTGACAGGGTGGATTTCCTAAAGAACTTATGGCCAAACAATTCGGCCACATTATCCGCATGCGGAGCTTTCACCTTATCATCGTTCAGCAGTTTGATTCTCCCGAATGAAGACTGATGCATGAAATGCATGCCAAAGTTGGAGGTCTTACCGGGCTGTACATTGTAGAACAGCTCGCCATAAGGGGTAACATAGTTGCCAAATCCAAGCTTTAACAATCCATTCTCTAATTCAGGCCCCGATTCGTCAACCACCTTGGCTGCTTCCACCGGCTGCAGATCAAAAGTTGTGAAAAGAGGTTTGCTGAATATCGAATAATCAAACGTGGGAGGTTCCGTTTGCTCGGTCTTGATCTTTGGAATATCATTGATCTTATCCACTTCAAAGACACTCGGCTGGTAGTTTTTCGACACTTCCACTTCCTGCTGTTTGAGCCTTACAGTATCTTGCTGACCCCGTGCATTCAACGACCCGAGAATCACGGAGGCCATCACCAGGGATATTGTGCATATGTTGCTGATCTTCATAAGATGATTGGTTTTTAGTTCTGGATACATGCTGCTCTTATTTTTTACCTTTTAAATTAATCTCCAGCGGCTTGCTTTGATTCTTGGTCTGACTGGCTTCATTAGCCTCAATCAGTTGAAGCTTTTGCCTGGTTGCCTGCAGGATGCCGTCATTCTGTTCAGGATAATTGTCCTCAATACTCTTGAGGGTATGCTTGGCCTGGAATTCATCCCCGTTCTTCAGATAAATATCCGAGAGCAACAAGAAGCTCTTTGCCAGCCAAAACTGGTGCGGGGAGTTCTTATCGATGAAATCCATAATTTCATTTTCAGCTTCCTTGAAGCGTTGTTTTTCAAATAAAATATCAGCTACCAGGAATTTGGCCTCTGCCCCTTCTGCTGAGTTTGTTTCCGCGGCCAGCTTGCTTAAAATGGGGAATGCCTTGTCTTTAGCGCCGGTCTTGTAATAAGAAGTGGCTAACAGGTAATTGGTTTCCCTTCTAAGAATATCCGATATTTTATCAGTAACCAAAACCCTTTCGGCGGCCTCAATAGCTGCCGGGTGATTGCCTAGCTGGTACTGGCTTCGCATGATTCCTGTAAGAGCATTCTGAGAATTGCTTCCTGACCCTGAAATCCGAGCGGCCCTCTCAAAGGAGACCAGCGCTTGTTGATAGTTTTTAGCGTTGTAATAAAGTCCCCCGGCTTTGGCCAGTGCCAGTTCACTGAAGAAATTGTCTGGCTGGGAAATCACATATTCATAATGCGACAATGCCTTACCTGCATCCCCACCGTTGTAATAAATCTCTGCCAGGTAGAAATGAGAGTTCAACGCGAAGCTTCCGTTGGGATACTGGCTCAGGTAACGTTCCAACTGCGGGCCTGCCTTTTTGTCCTGGGCCATGTACAGCTTTTCGGCAGCACGATAAGTCAGTGAATCCTGCTCGCTGACCGACACCTGCACCTTATTTCCCAGTTTCGAGGTATAGGCAATAAAGGCATCCACATCATTCAGTTCCAGGTGGGCATTCTTTAGTCCAATCAGGGCAGCCTGTGTCTCCGGGCTATTGGGAGAACGCTCGATAACCTGTTTGTAATACCCGATGGATGTCTGGAAATCGTTGATGTTATAATAAGCCAGCCCCAGTTGAACCAGCGTCTTGTTCAGCAGGTTGCTTTGTGGATATTTGGAAATCAAATCTTTGTAATGACCAATGGAAACCTGCGGCTGATTGGTACGCTCAAAGGTTCGGCCAAGCTCAAACAAGGCATCGTCCTGGTAGGATGATTTGGGATAAGCCTGAACCAGGGACTGAAGGGTACTGATCTTTTGCGCATAATCGCGTTGCAAACCCTGGCAGAAAGCTTTCTGATAAAGCGCATAATCAGCATCATACAAATTCAGGCGAACCGACTTGTCGTAATTGGATATGGCTGCTCCGTAATCGCGGTTCAGATAATAAGTATCTCCCAACCGGTTATAGGC
>JACMKG010000198.1 GCA_014380255.1 Prolixibacteraceae bacterium
GACAATTGGTATTAATAGATAATTATGGGAAAGCTTGAATTCTTGACAATTACTGACATGTTACAGACCAGTTTCAGGGATTTTGCAGAAAATCAATCATTGGTATTTGTCGGAGAAGATAACAGAACCTATGCCCAATTGGAAATTGAAGTAAAAAAAGCAGCTCTTCAACTTCAGCATTTAGGGATTAAAAAAGGAGATCGGGTAGCTATACTTAGTCTGAATATGCCACAATGGGCTATTGCCTTTTTTGCGTCCCTGGTGAAAGGCATCGTAGTGGTACCCATTCTTCCGGATTTTAGCCCCAATGAGATAAAGAATATCCTGACTCATGCCGAGGTGACGGTTGTGTACGTATCAGAGGCATTACGTGCCAAACTGGACCCTGAGGCCGGTTATACCATCATACAGATTGAAACATTCCATGTGGTATCTCCCACTCCGCTTGCCAGGTTTGAAGAAATGGATGCAAATGAGTATGTGTATGAAAAGATCGACGAACAAGACCTGGCAACGATCATTTATACCTCAGGCACTACCGGAAAATCGAAAGGGGTGATGCTTTCTAATAAAAACATTGTCTGGACTGCTCAACAAAGTTGGTTTATTCAGAACATTGTTCCTTCAGACCGTTTCCTTTCCGTTCTTCCCCTCTCACATACCTTTGAAAATACACTGGTTCTGATTCTGCCTCTTATGTTCGGCGCATCGGTTCATTACCTGCAAAAGCCGCCTGTGGCATCGGTATTGCTGGCAGCCTTCAAGCAGGTTCGCCCAACCATCATGCTGATAGTACCACTGATTATTGAAAAGATATATAAAAACAAGGTATTGCCCGAGATCAACGGTAAGTTTATTACCCGTACGTTGTACAAAATTGCCCCCTTCCGAAAGCTTTTAAATAAAGTAGCTGGCAAGAAGCTGTATGATACGTTTGGTGGACAATTAAAGTTTTTTGGAATCGGGGGAGCAAAGCTGGATGATAACGTGGAACGTTTCCTGATGGAAGGAGGTTTCCCTCTGGCAATAGGCTATGGCATGACTGAATCATCGCCCTTACTAGCAGGAGCTGGGGTAGGGAAAACTAAATTTCTTTCAACAGGCCCTCCAATGCCGGGAGTTGAACTAAGAATAGGTAATAAGAATGAAAAGACCGGACTGGGAGAAATTCAAGCTAAGGGTGAAAACATAATGCTGGGTTATTATAAAGAACCACAGATCACCAAAGATACATTTTCTGAAGATGGATGGCTGAAAACCGGCGACCTTGGGTACTTTGACAAACAAGGTAACCTTTATATCAAAGGGCGCATAAAGAATATGATTTTGGGCGCAAGCGGTGAAAATATCTATCCTGAAGAAATAGAATCGGTAATCAACCGGATGGAATACGTACTTGAATCATTGGTTATTGAGCAAAAAGGACGGCTTGTCGCTTTGGTTCATCTGAATATGGAGGAACTGGAAAAGAAGTACCAAAATATGAAAACAGAAACTGTTTCATTTGTAAACGAGGGAACGGAAGAGATTCTTCAAGATATTCAGAATAAGGTAAATGAAGAGCTAAATAAATTCTCAAAGATACAACGAACTGTCTTGCAAAGAGATCCGTTTGAAAAAACACCCACACAAAAGATTAAACGTTTCCTTTATTATGCATAGACAGGATGGTTGGAAGGTTGGAAGAGTTAAAAGGTTTGAAAAAGGTTTGAAATGTTTGATGGTTTGAAGGGTTTGAAGGATATGAAAGGGTTTATAGATGGATAGATGATTGGATGGATGATTAATTCGGAGCAATATCCTTTGCCGTTGGTTTTAACCAACGGACCCCTAATGGCTAAATAAAAATATCCAATATTGAATATTCAATAACCAATAGTTGAAGGGTTTGAGAAAGCTAATCCGCTGTTCAGGGCAGACCCCAATCAGTGATTTTTTACCCTGATTGGGTTGAAGAAATGAGGTCCGGTCTCCGGTTTCCCTGCTCCCTGCCCTGCTGATTTTACCTGGATGTCAGAACGACTGATCTCCTCCGTTCTCCTTTTAACTTTTAACTTTTAACTTTTTCCTTTTGACTTTTTCCTTTTGACTTTTGATAAGCAAGACGCTGGTATAATTTTAACCTTACAAAACGTTTCAGAGCTTTTTCTTTTTAATATCTTTACAAGATTAGACACCGATGAATGACATTTACTGTATAAAATAAACAGAATTATACAGTTTTATAAAAAAAAGTTGCTTTCTATCCCGTTTGTAATGCTTAATTTTTTAAATTTAAGGTATATAAACACTCATTGCATATATGTTTATTAAAAACGAAAAACCCGAATACTATTCAGGCTATATCCGAATCAATGAAACTCTGGGAATTGAGGAGATTTCGGGTCACATTAATCAGATTCTCCGAATCGAGAATATTGACCAAAACAATAGCTTGCTTCATGTAATTGAAGCGATGAATAAAAACATGCGTTCTTACTTTAAGGAAGAAGTCTTACCGGCCATCACAGCTCGTCGTATCAAACATTTTTCCTTCGAAAGAAAAAATACAACGGTTTCCATTTCTGTCACTCCCATCGCCTCGGGATTAATCATCCTCAGCTTTGAAGAAATGCCTGCTGAAGAAAAGTTTGATCAACAGTCATTACCCGAGAAGTTAAAAGAAATCTTCATACGGATAAATCCGGATTTACAAGTCACTGAAATTTCTAAGAATTGTTATCCAAAGCTTGGTGAAACAGCCTCTGAAATTAAAGGCAAATCCATTGAAGATATTGAGTTGTTTGGTAATAAGACCACTCAGATCGCTGATTTAATTAATAAAACATTTCAGCAACAAAAGAAACAAGAGGAAGATATCCAGCTGCACAAAGGGGAAAAGCCCATATGGTGGAACATGACTTTTATCCCTGAGACAGATCCGGTAAGCAAACAACAACTGGTTTTAATAATTCTGAAGAATATCAACCGGTATAAAAAAGCCGAGGCCAGACTACTGGAAAACGAACAGCGGTTTCAACTGGCCGCCGAAGCTGCTGATTTGGGCATCTGGGACCATGTGATTGGAACAGGAAAAACATTCTATTCCCGAAAATGGAAGCTAATCCTGGGATATTATCCCGATGAGATTGAGGATGATTTTTCTATCTGGGAAGAATTACTTCACCCGGAAGATAAAGAACGGATGGTCCATTTTATGAGCGATTTTTTAAAAAGTGATTTACTTATTTATGATGCCGAATTTAGGATGAGGCACAAAAACGGCAACTATGTATGGATTAGAAGCCGTGCGTCCATTATTCGCGATAAAAACGGCAAAGCAATCCGCATCATAGGAACCCACCGTGATATTACCGATGAGAAGAAATCGGAAAGTGAATATACGAAGCTACACCAAGCCATACTTCAAAGTCCGATATCCGTTATAATTACAAATACCGAAGGGTATATTGAATTCTTCAATCCTGCTTTCTGCAAGATAACCGGGTGGAGTGACCATGAATTAATAGGTAAGAAAACCAATATTCTGAAATCAGGTTTTCAGCCTGACAGCTTTTACGAGAAACTCTGGAAGACCATCAGTGCCGGCAACGAATGGCAGGGAGAATTTAAAAACAGAAAAAAGACAGGTGAGTTTTTCTGGGAGTTGGCCAGCATCTCTCCTATCAGAAACAATTTCGGCACCATTACCCACTATGTAAAAATTGCCGAGAACATTACCTATCTGAAAAAAATAGAAAGAGATCTAAAGAAAGCCAAGCAGGACGCCGAGATTGCCAATAATTATAAGAATCACTTTCTGGCCAATATGAGCCATGAAATAAGAACTCCTATAAATACGATTATTGGCTTTAGTGAATTGATGAAAAATGAAACGCTCTCGACTCAAAAACGAAATAAATACTCAGATATAATTGAGGAAAACAGTCAGGCTTTGTTAAGACTCATCGATGATATTATTGATGTTTCGAAAATTGAAGCCAATGAACTGAAAATCAAAAAGGAGGCCTGTGCACTGGGGGAATTGTTTGCAGAACTTGAAATGACGTACAATAACTTCCTTAAACGCAAACAGAACAGGAATCTCAAGCTCATTTTCCAGCTTCCGGAAGAAGCCCATCACGATGTCATTTTTACAGATCCCTATCGGTTGAAACAGATATTAAACAACCTGTATATCAATGCTCTTAAATATACAGAAACCGGGCATATCGAAATTGGGTATAACATCATTAATGACAATAAACTGCGATTCTTTGTATCGGATACAGGCATTGGAATTCCCAATGACCGGATCAAGAATATTTTTAAGCGTTTCAATTATACGGATGAGGCAACCAATACCGGTGTGGCCTCTGGTCTTGGGTTATCAATCTGCAAAGATCTTGCTTTATTATTAGGCGGAGACATTAACGTGAAGTCTATTGAAGGGGAAGGAAGTGTTTTCTTTTTGACACTGCCGTATGATAAGATCAAAATCCCGATGGTGCGTTCAGCTGTTCAAACGCCTGCGGCTCCTCAACAGGGGAAATATGATTTTAGCAGTTATACCATCATGGTTGCCGAAGATACTCCTTACAATTATGAATATTTAAAAAGTATTCTTCAGAAAACAGGAGCCAACATTATCTGGGCAAAAGATGGAATTGATGTGTTAACCATATTCAATACCACTAAAATCGATCTCATATTGATGGATATCCAATTACCGGAAATCAGTGGATACGAAGCGACCACTCAAATCAGGCTGAAAGATCTGAATATTCCTATCATTGCTCAAACAGCCTATGCCATGGCAGAAGATAAACAGCGGTGCTATGACTCGGGATGCAATGAAGTACTGGTTAAACCTATCCGAATGGATGATGTGCTCACTACTGTGGCCAAGTATCTGCATAAATAATAATCCTAAGTGACAAAGTGACAAAGTAACAGAGTGACAAAGTACCGGAGAGCGTGAGAAGAGTAATATCTTCCACTTTACTCCCGCATTTACTTTGTCTCTTTGTCACTTTGTTACTTTGTCTCTTTATTCCCACCAACAGTGATTTTTACACCCAATGGGCATTATTTATTAAATTTAGGTGCTTAAATTTGAAGCTTACAAAAGAAATAGAATATGCATCTTGACAGGTTTCCTTCCAGATTATTGGAAAATGCAGTAAATGAGTTCGCCAAACTTCCAGGCATTGGCCGCAAGTCAGCCCTGCGATTGGTA
>JACMKG010000199.1 GCA_014380255.1 Prolixibacteraceae bacterium
CCTCGTTTTACCATATGACCACCATGTTCAGACTGCCCCGATTGATAGTAACCAGGTTCTAAACCTGCAAATGAAAGCATTTGAGCCGGAGAGTTGAAATTTGAGAAGCTTCCGTATTCAGAGCAAATAACTGCAGCTGAAATTGGACCGATTCCTGGTATTGTTAAGGTTCTTGGGTTCAATTCCTTGATTAAGGAAATGATTTGCTCCTCAAAAGATTGGATTTCTTTTGCAGACAGCTTATATAGATCTAGCAGGCTATTCAACTGTAATGAGAATATAGAATTGTTTTCTCCGACAGTATTCGTGGCCAATTCCTTTAGTTTAATGAATTTTTGCATTGAAAACTTACCACGAGAAACGCGGCGAAGAATGTCATAGGATTGAGAATTCATGTGAGACATTTTTTCAGCAGTTCCGTAGTTTTCTAAAAGGTATAGCGCCGTAGCACCAAACTTCTTGTTAAAGAATGGCTTAAATTCAGGAAAAGTAAGATCAAGTACATTTGTTATTTTTACAAGATAAAAGCTTCGTTGTTGAATTAATGAATTACGTAGACGGGTTAATGACTTAAGGGAATATGTGTGATAAAATCCAGTTGGATGGGGTTTGTATTCCACCGTCATTAGCCAGCGGGCAATTGAAGCGCAATCAATTGCATCCGTCTTGGTACGCCTTAAAGACTGAGATTTGTTGAACTTCGCAAGAAGAACAGGGTTAAATTCCATAAAGCTGTAGTGGGCTTTCTCAAGGAATAACTTCAGGTTTAAAGCATAATGACCGGTAGATTCAAACCCTATTCTTATTTCGTTCTGATGATCCAGAGAACGAAGGACCGAAAGAAGTTCTTCGAAACCATCATGGCTATTCTTGATGGTAAATGGCTCACAAACAACGGCACCTGCTTCAGTAGTGATGAAACAATCGTGTTTGTACTTGGAAATGTCGATTCCGATAAAGTACATGATAGATACCTCCTAAATAGTATTATTGCACTGTTGTTTTCCACAAGGATTCCGGCTATGTATTCACGTAAATATAAACGTCAAGCGTTAACTAACTAATTACCAATGAAGACGAAAAGCTGTGGTCTGAGTCACCTCGAAACAGTCAGAGCTGTAATGAAATAGGAACAAATCCACAGTGCTTTAATAATTATAACGGAGTAAGAATAATTATCTCAACAGAAAGGTTGAGAGAAAGGAAAAAAATCCAACCACCCTCTAAGAGGATAATTGGATTATACGTGATGAGATGTTAAAAAATATAAAGGCTGTTTTATTTGATTTGGATGGCACATTAATTGATTCCATGTGGTTATGGAAGGCCATTGATATTGAATATTTGAGTAGATACAACATTGATTTTCCAGAAGGTCTTCAAGGGGAAATTGAAGGAATGAGTTTCACTGAGACAGCGCAGTATTTTAAGAAAAGGTTCGATTTGGTTGATGATCTTGAAACGATAAAAGGTGATTGGAATAAATTAGCGGGTGACTACTACGCAAAGAAAGTCTTCATGAAAAAATCGGCTCCAGAGTTTTTGTGTTTCCTTAAAGAAAAAGG
>JACMKG010000200.1 GCA_014380255.1 Prolixibacteraceae bacterium
CCAACGGCCGTGATTGCCTTTTCCTATATCGGATATACTCCTGTCGAAGAAGTACTCGGCAATCGCACACGCCTTGATGTAAGGCTCGAAACTGCTGATATCCTTCTGGGTGAAACGGTGGTAATAGGCTATGGAACGGCTAAACGACGAAATGTGCTGGGAGCTGTCAGTAAGGTCAATAATCAGGAACTTACCAGGCTGCCTGTACCCGGTATTGATCAGGCGTTGCAGGGCCTTGCTTCAGGTGTTCAGGTGACGCAGAATACAGGGGCCCCGGGAGAAGGCGTGTCAGTGCGTATTCGTGGCGCAGGCTCCATTAATTCAAGCAACAACCCGCTATACATCGTGGATGGCATCCCTACAGTTGATGCCCTTAAAATCCTTTCGCCCGGAGATATCGAAAGCATGACGGTCCTGAAGGATGCTTCTGCCGCCGCCATATACGGCTCAAGAGCCAATAACGGAGTGGTGCTTATTACTACCAAAAAAGGGGTCAAAGGGCAGGTAAAGGTTACTTATCATGGGGAATACGGGATTCAGCAGCCAGTCAGACTGACCCCGATGGTCAATACCACGGATTATGTGACCATTTACAATGAATCAGCGGCCAACGACAATATGTTTCTTCCGCCAACACTGCATCGGCCCTTGATTCCTGCTGAAGATGCCGCAAGGTTTGACAATGTCAACCATTTAAAGGAACTGTTACGAACCGCTCCTGTCACCTCCCATGAGCTATCCGTTTCAGGTGGAACAGAAACGACCAATTACCTGATCTCCGCTTCCTTATTCAGCCAACAGGGGATAATAGACAATACAGGATACACCCGGGGGAATGCCCGTGTGGATGTGAACAGTGATGTGACCAAATGGCTGACCCTGGGCATGAGCATGCTGGGTGGTATTTCCAACAATGACATTATTGGAAGTTCAGGGGATGGATTCGGTGGCAACGGAGGCAGCGTGGTTCGATACGCCTTCTTTCGAAACCCTGCCATTCCCATTCGCTTTGAAGATGGCCGTTATGTCGACCGTCCGGCTGAATATTTTGGCAGGCAGATATTCGACTCCTTCCTGGGTGATGGCTATAACCCGGTGGGCATGGCCGATTACAACGAGAATAACCGCAAAGACGACAGTTTCCTTGGCAAGGTCTATTTTACCCTCAAATTATCCGAAGGATTAACCTTCACGACCAACTATGGAATAGATTACCGCAATTCCAACAGCCGCAGGTTCAACAGAACCTGGGGTACGTTAAATCGTATAAATGCACGAAACAGTTTATCCGTTTTTAATGAACGGATAGCCAACTGGACCTTGAACAACGTTTTTAACTATGAGACCACCTTCTCTGAATCACACAATTTCTCAGCTATGTTGGGATTCGAAGCAATTAAAAACGGGGGAAAAGGTCTCGCCGCTGATGACTCTGACTTCCCCATTCAGCAGGAAGAGCTGATCTTTATCGGGAATGGAACCGGTAACAAAAACTCCACTCAAAGCGAGTATAATTCTTCACTGGCATCCTTCTTCGGCCGCCTCAGCTATGACTACCGGGATAAGTATTACCTGTCGGCTACTCTGCGCCGTGATGGTTCATCCCGATTCTCCGGAGATAACAAATGGGGTACCTTTTATTCCGTATCAGCCGGCTGGGCCATTAAAGAGGAACCATTCCTGGCAGATGTGCAGTGGCTTGAAAGCTTAAAGCTGCGCGTAGGCTACGGGGCCATAGGAAATCAGGAAATTGGCCTGTATGCCTATAGCGACCGTATTTCTCCATTCTTCAATTACCCCTTTGGCGGGTTCCGCAATGAAGGCTATGCACAAACAGCCCTGGGCAATGAAAACCTGAAATGGGAGACCTCCATCCAGTACAATGCAGGCATTGATGCAGGGCTTTGGAAAGGGGCCCTGGCCTTATCGGTGGATTACTTTTACAAGGTAACCGATGACATGCTGGTTAAAGCACCCAACCCACCATCGGTAGGGAATGCCCAGTCTGCCTGGATTAACAGCGGCTCTGTTTTAAATACAGGGGTTGAATTGGAAGCAACTTACCGGCACACGAAAAGTAATTGGGGCTATTCACTTAGCGGGAATGTGACTTTTCTGCACAACGAAGTACTTGAACTGGATGCCGCCCTTTATGGTGGAAGGGTAGAGACCGGTATTTTTGCTACTCGTACCGAGGTGGGGCACCCGATCGGCTCTTTCTACCTGCTTGAAATGGAGGGTATCTTCCAGAATGAAACAGAGATTCTTTTGTCAGCCAATCAAGGGTTAAACATTCACCCGGGAGATGTGAAATTCAAAGATCAGAACAACGATACCTATATCGACAACAACGACCGTGTACATCTGGGCAGCGCTATTCCCAAGCTGTTTGCAGGTGTGAATATGTCAGCCAATTACAAGAACTTCGATGTAAGTATGTTTTTCCAGGGCTCTTTCGGAAACAAAATCTATTCACAGATCAACCAGGATATTGAAGGTTTCTATAGAGGATTCGCTGTCACACAGCGATACTTCGACGAACGGTGGACGGGAGAAGGAACATCCAATACCCAACCACGGCCTGCCTGGACCTCCAAGTCCAACAACGCAAGGCCTTCCTCCCGCTTTCTGGAAGATGGATCATACCTGAGGCTAAAAAACCTGCAGGTGGGTTATACCTTTCCAAAAGAATCACTGGGAACTACCGGACTGGAACAGGTGCGAATTTATTTGTCAGGTTCCAACCTGCTGACCTTTACCAAATACTCGGGCATGGATCCTGAAATGACGGTAAGCGATAACTCACGAAATGAGGGGGACATTGCCATGGGCATTGACTGGGGAACATATCCATCGGCCATGACTATCATGCTCGGTTTAAACATTAACTTTTAATCAGGTAAAGCCATGAAAACAGAACAATTTATTTCCAATGCCCTTGCGGGAAGAACATATAAAAGAGGCTTTCTTAATGCCCTGGCCAGTACCTGTAAAACCGGCTGGATAGCTCTGGTCCTATTGTTTGCAAGCTGTGATGATTTCCTGACCCAGGACCTGAAAGGAACCTTCTCCAGCGATACGTACTACAAAAATGAGGTGCAGGCCATGCAGGCTATAAACGGTGTCTACAATGCCATTGCCTTTACCAATACCAACAATGCCATTTGGGTATTTGGGGATGTGGCCTCCGATGATGCGGTAAAGGGAGGTAATCCGGGCGACCAGGCCGAGATCACCTATATCGATGACTTTACGGCCGATGCCAACAATGGTTTTATTGGTAACTACTGGAGATATTCCTATGAAGCCATTACCCGGACAAACAACGTCATTGCTAACGTACCGGCTATTGCAATGGATGAGGCCCTGAAAGCCAGGATCATCGCTGAAGCCAAGTTTATTCGTGCCTACAGCTATTTTAACCTGGTCAACATCTTCGGGAAAGTGCCGCTGAAACTATCTCCCCAGATATCCCAGGAGGCCATTCATGTCCCGTTAAGCGAAGTCAGTGCTATCTACCAGCAGATAGAGAAGGACTTGAACGAAGCGGCAGCTGTACTCCCGGCTTCTTATTCACCCGCCGATCAGGGAAGGATCACCAAAGGGGCTGCCCTTGGAATGCTTGGCAAGGTGAGCCTTTACCAGCAGAAATGGGCAGAGGCTATCAACTATTTTCAACAGTTGGATAACCTGGGCATTTATGGCCTGTTACCCAGTTATGCCGATAATTTCAAGCTTGCCTTTGAAAACAGCAAAGAGTCGGTCATTGAGATACAGCACCTGGCGGGTCAGAACCCGGGAACAGGGAGCCCGTTGAATCAATGGTTTGCTCCGGCCGTAAATGGTGGCTATTATTTCAATGCACCCACTCAGGAGCTGGTCAATGCCTTTGAAAGGGGAAGTGGGGGGGAGGTTGACCCCAGGCTGGATGCTACTATCGGCCGTGAAGGGCAACCGTGGCTGAACGGTGAACCATTCAGCACCGGGTGGTCTCCTACAGGCTTTCTGACCAAAAAACATCAGCAACCGCTCTCTGAAGTTTCCGCTTCCCTGGCCGGTGATGCGGATCTTAATTACATCTACATGCGCTATGCCGATGTACTGCTGATGAAAGCCGAAGCTTATGCTGAAATGAACAATGCTGATTCAGCGAGGGTTAATGTAAATAGAGTAAGACAACGCGCCCGTAACAGCTTTAACGGAACGCCTCCTGCCGATCTGCTGCCTGATATTACTACCAATGATATCAATGCGCTGCGAGAGGCCATTCGTAAGGAAAGACGGGTGGAACTGGCTCAGGAGTTCCACCGTTATTTCGACCTGATGCGCTGGGGTAAGCAAGCTGCGGAAGCGGCCCTGGGCGAGAATTTTAACTATGAAATAAACCGCTATTTCCCGTTGCCACAAGAAGAAATAGATTCTAACCAGGCCATTTAAACACAAATGAATATTTACAGAATGAAGTAATTACAAATTTAAAACAATGATTATGAAAATGATTAATTTATTAAAGTTACGTACTTTAATGCTTATGATAGTCGTAAGCTCAGCAATGATCCTGGCATCATGTAATAATGATGATGACGACTCAAACGGTGGCGATAAAACAGCTTTGAACGCATTAATTGAAGAAGCTGATGAACTTGCTACGGAAGCTACCGATGCCGATTATCCGCAAACGGCTATTGACGCGTTTAATAAAACGCTCAAGGATGTAAAGGATGCCACCAAAGGCGATCGTACACAGGTAGAGATCAACAACCTGGTCACTCAGCTGAATGAGGCTATGGATACCTTTAAAACAAAAGCATACGGCTTTATTGATGAGGCTACCAGTCTGGTTGCAGGATGGCATTTTGATGAAGGTACGGGAACAACTGCCACTGCATACTCGACCACGAAACATGTGGCAACATTTACAAAGGGTAATGCAACCATTTTCGGCAATGATGCTATGGATCCAACCTGGGTGGACGGAGTGAAGGAAGGTAAAGCTGTTTACCTGAATAACGGGGCTCACCTCGAAGTTCCTTACAACTCAGCTTTCCTGCCTGCCAATCTTACCATCTCCGTATGGGTAAAACCTCTTGAACTGTACGAAAACAATTACATCGTTTCACAAAACTTTTGGACCGGATATAAATTGCAGACTCAAGGTGGTGGAAAGCCATTCTTTACTTACAAAAAAGCCGATGGTGGTATCATCGATGCAGATAACGAAACCGACAATTCAATCAAGGCTGACCAATGGAATCACATTGTAATAACATTGGACGGTACTGCCAAGGAGTTGTCCTTTTATGTAAACGGTCTGCTCACAAAAACATGGACGGAAACAGATAAAGGTATTGGGCCTCTTACCCAAACGCTTACCTCTCCCGATCCTCAGCCATTCCTGATTGGTGCAGCTATGACCGGAGCTCAGCTTGATGGTACAGTCGATACCCCAACTAGTTTTGGCTACTTCAAGGGAGCCATTGATGAATTGAAACTCTATAACATGGCCCTTACGGAAGGACAGGTTTCTAAATTATACACGGATGAAAAACCATAGGCTCATGCCTTCCTAATTTAGTTCTCACATGAAAAGAATGGCCCTATGGTGCTGCACCCGTGCAGCTCTTAGGGCCATTTTTAGTAAATATGAAATGCGGATGAATACGGATTGAGTCCTCTTCTGCCATGTCTGACAAGGATATAAAGTGGATTTTAAACTGAGGTGTTTGGAAGACGTGCTATTAGTATAAGAAAACCAGCAAGCTCATTTTATTAAAACCTAATATAACATCTTTATTACTCCTTGGATTTAAATTCTGTCAGTCAATTTTATTTAAACCATCAGGGCACCCGAATCCGCGTAATCCGTTCTAATCCGTCCAATCTTTTTCTTTTAAAATTCAAGATTATGAACCGACAATTACTTTCTCTGCTATTATTCATTTTCTCATTTCAACTATTCGCCCAGCAGGGGCAGCTGGGCATTTCACGCATTGACCGAATGCCCGATTCTCCGCCTTCCCTTTCCATCAGGGACTGGGATGCGGTAGCCCGAAATTACGATCGGCTGGTTTTCGATCTCACTAAGACAGGAACCCACTTGCCGCTCTCCCAAACAGGCCCCCCGGGACAGTTTAATTATCCCGGTAATACCCCTCTTTTTCTTGACTCTTATGTAGGATCTGATAACCATCTGAACCAGGGGGAGGCCATCAACATCCTGCCGGCCATCGTGGGGGCATCCCTGGTAGGCATCGATAAGAGTAACCAAAACGGGATGAACTGGGCTGCCATGGGCAAGGATTTCTTCAACCTTAAGAACAATCAGAACGTGTACCTGAACAATTACTCTACCAGCTCGGGCAACGATTGGTGGTATGACCTGATGCCCAACGTGTACTTCTATCAGTTAAAGGAATTGTATCCCGATGCTGCTCCTGAATTTGAATCCCAGTTTACCAGTGTGGCCGATCAATGGCTCAAAGCGGTGCAGCAGCTGGGCGGAAGTTCTTCGCCCTGGACGGTGCCTAACATGAACTACCGGGCCTTTAACCTGGCGACCGGGCAGCCAAAGACCGATGAGGTGGCTGAACCTGAATCGGCGGGAAGCATTGCCTGGCTACTCTACAATGCCTATCTCGAAACAGGCAATAGGCAATACATGGAAGGGGCTCAGCAGTCACTGGAATTTCTTACTAATTTAACTGCCAATCCGTCCTACGAACTGCAGCTACCCTACGGAACACTCACCGCGGCCAGGATGAATGCGGTAGAGGGCACCAGCTATCCCTTGGATAAATTACTTAACTGGTGCTTTGACCGAGGCCCTCTCAGAGGCTGGGGCGCCATTGTGGGGAACTGGGGCGGTTATGAGGTCTCGGGCCTGATTGGGGAGGCCAACGATAACGGCAACGACTATGCCTTTGTAATGAACGGCTTCCAGCAGGCTGCCGCTTTGGCTCCATTGGCAAAATACGACAAGCGGTATGCCCGGGCTCTTGCCAAATGGCTACTGAATGTAGCCAGTGCCAGCCGTCTTTTTTACCACAACGCGCTGCCTGCCGAAAACCAGGATTCCTATGCCTGGGCCTCGGCCAATGATCCTGAAGCTTCTATCCCTTACGAGGCTATAAAACAGAACTGGCAGGGGAAATCTCCTTTTGCCACCGGTGATGCCATTCGGGGAGGATGGGCAGCTACCAACCTTTCTCTTTACAGCGGCTCCAGCGTGGGCTACCTGGCGGCAGTGGTGGAAACAACCAACGTGCCTGAGATCCTGCAGATCGATCTCAATAAAACGGATTTCTACGGAGAAAATACGTTTCCTTCCTTTCTGTATTTCAATCCAACGGCTTCCTCTCAGCAGGTAACGGTAAATATCCCTGAGGGAACATTTGCCATCTATGATGTCGTTACCGAAGCTACCCTTAGCCCCGGTGTTTCATCCACCTATCCGTTAAGCATCCCGGCCGGTGAAGCAAGGCTTTTAAGGCTTTATGACTCCACCCTGGCAACCGAAAGCCGTGACGGGAAGCTTTACGCAGGCAACGATGTGCTTGATTATCATCCTCAATATGATTTCACTGCCGATATCCGGATCAAGGCCATTTCCGTAAGTCAGAACCCGGTGGCTACGGGAAGTTCTTTTTCAGCTTTTGTTGAGCCGGGCAATACCAACCCGGAGGATCAGCTGCAGTATGAATGGTTTTTAAATGATGTGGCTATCGCAGGTGAAAAACAAGCCACAATTACAGCTCCTGCAACACCCTCTGAATCGATCCTTAAAATCCGGGTTAGCCTGAACGGGAAAACGGCTGAAGATACCCTTCGCCTGAAGGTGGTTGAGCGGATCATACAGGCCCCGGTGGTCACGGACATCGAATTTGCAGGCGATTATTTAACCGCCGGCAGCACCAATGAGCTAACCGCGGTTGTTACTCCTACCCCCGGGGAAACCCTTGAATATACCTGGAGCGCTACTTCAGGCACCTTGTCGCAGACAACGGGTAAGACCGTTAGCTGGCAGGCTCCGGGCACCTCACAGGTGGATTCCATCACCGTTAAGGTGACCAACCAGGATCAGCTTACCACCACTTTCTCCAAGGCAGTGCTGGTAAAAGATCTGACTTTGGCAGAACAGGAGCCTCTGATCTGGTATCCGTTTGATACAGACTCCCGAAATGCAACTTCCGATCGTTTCCATGCCACCGTTACCGGGGCTGCCAAAACCGAAGATGCAAGGGGCAGTGCAGAAGAGGCCTACCGCTTTACCTCAGGTCAGCAAATCATCTTCACGGAAAACCAGCCCGAACTTAATTTTGAAGAAGCCATCAGCCTGAGCTGCTGGGTGCGCGTTGAACAGCTGGGCGCTGAAAGGTATATCATCTCTCATGGCTCCTGGCAGCAGCGCTTCAAGCTTTCCATCATCCCCGAAGGCAAATTACGCTGGACCGTTAAGACAAGTGAGGGTATTGTGGACCTGGATGCCGCCGAGGCCTTGGAATTAAACCGCTATTACCATGTTACAGCCATTTATACGGGTTATTCCGTCGAATTGTATATCGATGGAAAGCTTAGCGCTTTTAAAGCCTTTACGGGCAATTTACTGCCCTCTACCCATCCACTGACCATTGGTCGTCAGGATGAAGTGGAAACCCAGTACGCCCTGTTGGGAAGTGTGGATGAGGTGAAAATGTGGGATAAGGAAATTTCCGTCTCGCAGGTCGAAAAGCTGAAAGATCAATGGGTGGTGCCCGTCGGGATAGACGGATTTAAGCTTCATGCACGCGTATATCCAAATCCTGCCCAAGAGGTTTTGTATATTGATTTTACCGGGGCTTCAAAGCCTGTACAGGTTAGTTTATTTGCCGTGGATGGAATGAAA
>JACMKG010000201.1 GCA_014380255.1 Prolixibacteraceae bacterium
ATTGACTTTTCCTGAAGGTCTGCATAGGAAGTCTCCCATTGAATGACTTCACAGTCCTGAATAGATAAATCAGAATTTAAAAGGGCATTGGCTAATTTGCCTGAACCTACAACAAATATTTTCATTCTTTATGTATTCTATTATTCCCAAATACTTAAACCCCTAATCATTGAAAGCGATGACTTCCAAAGCTACGAATTGTCGGGCATAGGATCCGGATAACTATACGTTAACTTATCAATGGCCTTCTATATTTAACGTTTACTCATAAAAGGCTGGATCAATCGGCATCTAATAGCTTATCCAATGCAGTAAAATATTGCGCATTATGAATCATTCCATTGTGTCCCTGTCCTTCCAACGTGATTAAAGTATCCTTTGCTTTAAAATGCTCCTGCAGCTTGATGGACGAGCCGTAATAAATCACCGGATCGTCGGTGCCATGCACAATTGCTACGGGCATTTCACATTCTTCCAGATATTCATTGGTAGAGAATTTATATTTAAGCAAAAAGGCTGGAAGAAAAGGATAACGGTGATGCATCATATCCGTCATGCTGTAATAAGGTGCTTCCAGGATTAACAGTTTGGGTTGATTCACTGAAGCAAGCTTTGCTGCAATACCGCTGCCGATAGAAAAACCTATCACCACTATATTTTCCTGATCATACAATTCCAACATCCTGTTATAGGCTGTCTGAACATCTGAGAAGACCTGTTCGGTGCTGCTGATCGACCCATCACTTTTCCCATAGCCCCGGTAATCAAGCATAAAAACATCATAGTTTAAAGCCGTATAATGCGTTGCTACCTCTCCCCATCTTTGTAAAGAACCTGCATTTCCGTGTAAATAAAAGATCAATCCTTTAGAACTATCCGTTTTAAACAATAACCCATTGAGCGTAGACTGGTCATTGGTTTTAATAAAAATTTCCTCAAAACTCCGATCAAAAGTAAACTCATAGTCCTTATCCAGTTTCTGTGGAAAGAAGATCATTTTCTCCTGAAAAAGAAACAGGAGCCCGCAGGCGGCAACATACACTATTATCAAGTACTTGAGTACTTTTAGAAATAATTTATTCATTGGAAATTATATTCTCAAGGCCGATAACTTTACAATTTAAGGCTGTATGATGCAGCAAGCACAACTTAAATGTCACTTACAGGAACTTCCGAAGGATGTTTACCAATTGCTACTATCAATGGGCCATTTTAACATCTATCAATTCTTTTACATCGTTAACCACCAGGCTGTTTTTCACTTCTATCGTAATTCCACGACCTTCAGCATAAGCCCTGGCAGCAGCAAGATCTGCTTTAATGGCTTCTGAGACATGGCTTTTCAGGATCACATCCGTAGCTTTCTGACCAAATACAAAAGCTACCTTAAAGTACTGATCCCGGGGTAAAAGGTAAACAATGGCCCGTTTTTTATCCTTGAGCCTGAAATTCCAGCCATACTTATCTCCCGGATATTTCCACTCAACAGTTGCTTTCGGATATTTCAAAAAAACATATTCTTTCATGTTTTGCCACAGATCATAACATGGACCAAGGGCATTGGCCAGATCCGAATCATTAGGAGTGTTGTTTTTATCGGTAAAAATGCTTTTATCCATAATTTGGTAGTTTATCAGGTAAAGTTTTACTCAGGCAAATTTCAACTTTTTATAATAATAAAGCTTATCCTCATCGGTAATTTTTCTGAATACCCTGCACGGATTACCCATAGCAATTACATTATCCGGAATGTCTTTGGTAACAACACTTCCAGAGCCAACCACAGAATTATTCCCGATACTCACTCCGGGGTTAATAACAACATTCCCTCCTATCCACACATTATTACCGATGGTAACGGGAAAGGCATATTCAACTTCCAGGTTCCTCAATTCATAATGCAACGGGTGACCAGCTGTATAAATACTCACGTTAGGACCCATCAATACATTATCGCCAATCCGAACTTTAGCGCAGTCTAAAATCAGAAAGTTATAATTCGAATAGAAGTTTTCACCTATCTCAATGTTATAGCCATAATCACATCGAAAGGAAGCTTCTATATGAAATTTTGCTCCTACATTACCCAGTAGCTTTTTAAGTATCTCATTTCGTCTTTCAATCTCTTTTGGCGGTAACGTATTGTACGTAAATAGTAAATCTTTGGCAATTTCCCTTTCCCGGACAAGCTCGGCATCGGATGCTTTATAAGGTTTGCCTGCGATCATTTTTGTCTTTTCACTTTCCATGCATGGTCAGAAATTAAGTTTCTTCAAAGCAATTTCAATTTATAAATATAATCATTTGTGGTTTTATGCCCCGGTGATTTTGCCGTAATTAATTCAAGTTGTTGGCTACTGGCTACTAGGCGGCTGGCTTCTGGCTTCTGGCAAAACCTAGCCGCTATCATCTTTTACCGCATTCGTTCAAAGCATTCCCTGCCCTGGAGTATTCGGGGCCAGCAGCCAGCAGCGACTCTTATCAAAAATATAATTGTCCTTTATTTAAAAGACAAAAGCAGCTATCGTAAAATGAGAACATTTTGCTTTTCACAAATGTTATTACATCTACATAAAAGCCACTATATGTACGCTATAGCTATTCACGGAGGTGCGGGGGTAATCAGTAAAAAAGATCTCACCGCAACTCTGGAAAAACAATATTTACAAGGGTTGCAGGAGGCGTTGGATGCAGGTTTCAGGATTCTTGAAAATGGGGGAAGTGCTCTTGATGCTGTTGAGGCATCGGTCATTTCACTTGAAAACAATGAATTGTTTAATGCCGGAAAAGGTTCAGCCTTTACTTCGGATGAAACGCATGAACTGGAAGCATCGATCATGTGTGGTAAGCGGTTGGATGCCGGGGCTGCCTGCGGTCTAAAAAATGTTAAGAATCCCATTCTGCTGGCCAGAACAGTACTTGAAAAATCAAATCATCTTTTTTTAAATGGGTTGGGAGCTGAAAAGTTTGCTCAGGAACATGGGCTCCCCCTTGTTGCTGACGACTATTTCTATACCGAGAAAGAATATAAGAAATTGCAGGAAAGCAAATCACAACCCGGCAAGAGTAAAGGAACTGTTGGAGCAGTAGCCATTGATACGAAAGGAGATTTGGCTGCAGCAACTTCAACCGGAGGTCTTACAAATAAAAAATATGGGCGCATTGGCGACAGTCCTGTTGTAGGGGCAGGCACTTATGCTAAAAATGCGACCTGTGCTGTTTCATGTACTGGCGATGGTGAATATTTTATACGTTGTGTGGCTGCCTATGATGTTTCCGCTCTTTTAGAATACAAGGAATATTCATTACAACAGGCCTGCGAGGAGGTGGTGATGAGTAAACTTACAAAATTAGGTGGTGAAGGAGGATTGATTGCCGTTGACAGGGAAGGAAATATTGAACTGGTTTTTAATTCTGAAGGAATGTACCGGGGAAACCATCAACAAGGAAAAGATCCTGAAGTATTTATTTACTAGTAAATAATCTTTTATTGATTGAATATAAATGTTATTCACAAAATTTTATACCTGTTAGAATTCAATAAATGCCTTTTTATTGTGTGGCAAGTCTACTTTCTTTTAAATCTTTTATTCCAAGGGTTATTAAAAAAGAAGTAACTAAAACATTAAAACAATGAAAATTCTAGATATACATACCTTAAAAGGTCCAAATTACTGGTCCATAAATCACAAGTTAGTTAACCTCAGATTGGATATAGGGAAATACGAAGAAATTCCGACTAATGAGATTGAAGGTTTTTATGATCGCATGACACAGCTTTTACCCGGGTTGCATGAACATCATTGTTCGGAAGGCAGGCCGGGTGGTTTTTATGAAAGAGTTAGAAGAGGAACATGGATGGGCCATGTGCTTGAACACATTGCCATTGAGATTCAGATGATGGCCGGAATGAATGTAGGCTACGGAAAAACAAGGAGCACCCATGAAAAGGGAGTTTATAGCATTGTTTTTGCCTATGAAGAGGAAAGGGCAGGCATTTATGCCGCCCATGCTGCCTTGAGAATTACCGAGTCATTGGCTGATGGAATTGAATATGATCTTCAGGAAGATATTGACCAACTGAAGAAAATTGCTTCTGAAGACCGCCTTGGGCCAACTACCTCATCGATTGTGAATGCTGCCCTTGCAAGAGGAATTCCCATTATCAGGCTCGATAAAGGATCATTGGTTCAACTGGGCTATGGCAATGCCCAAAGAAGAATTGATGCATCCATTACCGATCAGACCAGTAGCATTGCCGTCGATATAGCCTGTGACAAGGAACGCACCAAAGCAATGCTCAGAAGCGCCTCGATCCCTGTTCCCGAAGGAGATATCATTTCCGAAAAGGAAGATCTGGCCGAGATTATTGAAGACATTGGCTTCCCATTGGCTATTAAGCCTCACAACGGAAACCAGGGGAAAGGAGTCTCACTGAACCTTCACACTGCCGAGGAAGCCATGGAAGCATACCTGAAAGCCAGGACGTATTCGAATGAGGTCATTGTTGAGAAGTTTTTCCAGGGAAGTGACTACCGGCTATTGGTTATCAATTACCGTTTTGTAGCTGCTGCGAAAAGGACACCTGCGATGGTTATCGGGAACGGAATTAACACTCTTCGGGAGTTGATTGAAAAGGCCAATCTTGATCCTTCGAGGGGCAATCACCACGAATGCATCCTTACAAAAATTAAGGTAGACAAGCATACCGAAGAATTTCTCCGGTTCCAGGGCTTGACAATCGATAATATACCTCCCTACGGCCAGGAAGTATTTTTGAAACGGACTGCTAATCTAAGTACGGGTGGCACTTCCGAAGATGTGACAGATCATGTACACCCTGAGATTATATCAATGGCCGAAAGGGTGGCTCGCACCATCGGTCTTGATATTTGCGGAATTGATTTTATATCCGAAGATATATCCAAAAACCTGAAAGACGGCAAAGGAATTGTCATTGAAGTGAATGCTGCACCTGGATTCAGGATGCATACCAACCCATCCAAAGGCATGCCCCGTCCGGTTGGCGAAGCCGTGATTGACATGTTGTTTCACAAAAACAATAACGGCAGAATACCGATTGTCGCCATTACCGGCACCAACGGTAAAACAACCACTGCCAGAATCATTGCCCACATTGCCGAAACGGCTGGGTTCACCGTGGGGTATACTTCTACCACCGGTGTTTATATCAACAATGAGGTCATTGAAGAAGGCGACTGTACCGGGCCGGTTAGTTCAACAAAAGTATTGAGAGACCAGACCGTTAATTTTGCTGTTTTGGAATGTGCAAGAGGAGGGCTACTAAGATCCGGCCTTGCTTTTGATCAATGCGATGTTGGGATAGTGACCAACGTAGCTGAAGACCATCTGGATCTGAAAGATATCCATACAGTAGCTGACATGGCCGAGGTAAAGGCAGTCATTCCTGAAATGGTAAAAAAGGACGGAATGGCTATCCTGAATGAAAACAATGAGTACACTTACCAGATGAAGGATAAGCTGAAATGTACCGTCGCCTTGTTCAGCATTAACTCCTACAGTCCACGGATCAAGGAACATTGCAAAAAGGGAGGTATTGCGTGCGTGTACAGAGATGGTGAAATCATTCTTTTAAAAGGCAATACGGTGGTATTGAGCGAACAGGTTGAGAATATCCCCGTTGCATTTGGGGGTAAAGCCCTGTTTATGGTTGAAAACATTATGGCAGCCATTTTGGCCTCTTATGCCCGGTTTATAAATATCAAGTTTATCCTCCAGGCCCTGCGTTCATTTGCGCCAACGTTTGAAAATATGCCTGGCAGAATGAATTATATGGAATTTGAAAACTTCAAATTCCTGCTCGATTACGCGCATAACTTCCATGGCATGTCAGCCCTGGGATCATTCATCAAAGAACATGATGCCATCCTTAAGGTCGGTATTATTTCAGCAGTAGGCGACCGAAGAGATGTGGACATTGTAAACATGGGAAAAGCATCGGCAGAGGTTTTCGATAAGATCATCATCCGTATCGATGAAGATACCCGCGGCAGAAGTGAAAACGAGATTATTGATCTGATCAATATCGGAATACAGGCTTCCGAAAAAAGGCTTTCCGTGGAAGTGATAAAAAATGAACAGGAGGCCATTCGTCATGCCCTTGAAACCGCTGTGCCTGATTCACTGATCGTTCTTCTATCTGAAAACATCAGGAAGTCGCATGAGTTTTTGAAATCATTCCTAACACAAGAAAAA
>JACMKG010000202.1 GCA_014380255.1 Prolixibacteraceae bacterium
ACCCCGGTGAAAGGCCTTTCGTTAGGTGTGAATTTAAACTATATTTTTGGAAAACTAACCAAAAATACAAACATCGCATTTGCCGATCCTACCGTTTTTGCTACCACAAAAACCGAAGGTACCAGGCTTCGGGACTTCACCCTAACCTACGGACTCCAGTATGATATGAAACTGAAGGAAAACAAGTATCTGACCCTGGGGGTCGTGTTTGAAAAACAATCCAACTTTTCAGTACTTTACCAGGCCTTGGAATATAAAACCATTTCCATTGGATCGGATGTATTCAGCGATAAAGTCGATTCCACTTACCAGAAAGAAGCCAAGAATATCATTAAAATGCCTTCAACTATTGGCGTAGGTTTATCTTACAATCATATTAACAAGCTTGAAATCAATGCAGACTATTATCGTGCTGCATGGAGTAAATCAACATTCCCAGGAAAGATTGATCAACAGATAACCGATCAGGAGCGAATCTCAGCAGGTTTTGAATATATTCCTGATGCTACCTCCATCAGAAGTTATTTTAAAAGAGTTAGATATAGAGCAGGAATACATCAGGAAAATTCGTATCTTAAGCTAAATAATCAGCAGATCAAAGAAATTGGCATAGGTTTTGGAGTAGGACTACCATTCTCCAGGTCGAAATCAACAGCTAATTTAGCCGTAGAAGTGGGTCAACGAGGAACTACTGATTATGACTTGGTAAGAAACAAGTATACAAAAGTAAGTTTGTATCTTAATTTACACGATTATTGGTTTGTGAAACGCAAATTTGACTAGTATAATTAAACCACAATAAAACAAATACGAAATGAAATCTCTTTTATTAAAATCAATTTTTCTCACTCTGGCTCTCGGAGTAATGGCCAGCTACTCAGCTGTTGCTCAGCGAGTGATTAAAGGCACAGTATATCGTGACGGAAAAGTCGCCGCCGGGGTAACGGTCGAGGCCCATAAATCATCCGAGAAATTCATGACCAGCTTTGATGGTCTTTATGAAATTACAGTTCCGAGTAGCAGTAAGTATTTAAAATTTACCTTTATCGACGAATCAAAAAGAGTTGATATTGAAAACAATCCCAACAATGTAATTGATTTCAGCTTTGATGGTGTAATTCCCGAAGCCGCTCAGGCGTCAGAAGAAGGAGCCATATTAAAAACTTCAACTGAGTTAATTGCTGAAGGGAACAAGGATTTCATGAGTGTCTTTACACTCGAAAAACAATTATATGACCAGAAGGACTATAAATCCGCACTTCCTCATTGGCGTACACTTTACAGAAAATATCCCAAATCAATTATAAACGTCTATTTGCATGGTGCCAACATGTACCAGAGCCTGATTGAAGGAACAAAAGATCAGAAACTCAAAGCAGCGTACGTAGATACCTTGATGCAGATATATGACAAACGTATTAAACATTTCAATAAGAAAGGTGAAGTATTAGGACGCCAGGGAACAGACTACCTGCAGTACATGCTCGTCAATGAGAATCTAACTGATGAGGCCCGTAAGTCTATCCTGGAAAAAGGTTATGCTTACCTGGAAGAATCCGTTAAACTGCAAGGCGCGGAAACAGAAGCTCCCGTACTTATTCTGCTGATGCAATCCACAAAGGGTTTGTATCTCTTGGGCGACCTGTCAAAAGAAAAAGTGATTGAGAACTATGATATTGCCTCAAATATTATCAACAAGGCGCTTCAGAAAAATGCAACGGATAACAATTTCCTTATTGCCAGAGATAATATAGACCAGAACTTCCAATCAAGCGGAGCTGCTGACTGTGAAGCATTGATTAACATCTATACCCCGAAATTTGATCAGATTGCCTCCAATGTAGAAGATCTGAAGAAAATGGTAAGAATGCTTGACCGCCAGGGTTGCGATGCAAGTCCGTTGTATGGTAGAGCTTCTGAAAAATTATACCAGCTGGAACCATCTGCTGAGGCAGCTTACAGTATGGCCCGTACCTTTGTAAAAGCCGAAAACCATGACAGGGCTGAAGAGTATTACAAACAGGCCATTAGTTTAGAGAAAGATCCGATGAACCTTTCAAAGTATTATTATGAAATGGCTACCCTGAATTTTGCAGACAGCCCTCAGGAAGCAAGAACCTATCTAAAGAAGTCAATTGATAACAATCCAAACTATGGCAAATCTTATATGTTGCTAGGAGACTTATATGCCAGTAGCAGCAAATCAGTTGGTGCTGATGATTTTGAACGTTCAACGGTATTCCTTTTAGCTGTTGACTACTTCAACAGGGCAAAGAAAGCTGACCCTTCGTTATCAGAAGATGCTAATAAAAAGATTAATACTTATACCCAGTATTTTCCTCCTAAAGAAGAGATCTTCTTCCGTGGGATGAACGAAGGACAATCAGTTACTGTGGGAGGATGGATTGGCGAAAGCACGACCATCCGTGCCAAACGATAGACTGCCTTACTGTAAGTAAATTTAAGAAAAGCATTGAATTTCTGCACAGCAGAAATTCAATGCTTTTCTTTTATACCTTTGTAACCATTGCTTTGACAAACAAATTAT
>JACMKG010000203.1 GCA_014380255.1 Prolixibacteraceae bacterium
CGGAGCCAGGGAACAGTGGTCAGTAAAAATGCTCTGATTAGCTTTACTGCATGATCAAAGCATTTCTTGCCCCCGAGTACTCGCATATGGGTTAACCTCGTTTTATTATATGCTGTTAATCAGTTGAATACTAAAATAAATAATGTTATTATTTAGCTATTCACTATTATTGATATTCAATTTTGTTACACAGAGACTCACAGAGTTTCACAGAGCCTTGCTATACAATGGTTGAACTCTGTGGAACTCTGTGTCAAACTCCGTGTAACTCTGTGTAACTTTAACATCGAATTACTAAAGTTAAAGCACCTTACGAACTGAAATCATACGAAGTTAACGCCTATGCGAATTCTCGGGATTGAAGGACTGTTTATCTGCCTTTACGTAAAGAGCTTGCAGATTGAACACTGCAACCACTGATCACTTTGCCTTTGCCTCCATCCTATTTCCCCTTGATCCGTTTTTGGTTCATGCCTCTCTTTTTTAACCGGGTATGCCCCAGAGTCTATATAAACTCTATGTCAAGTCTATAATGGGGCTAACTTACGTTTTCAAAAACATAGCCTAGACATAGGCCTAACATAGGCCTAACATAGAGTTTGTGGCAAGGACAGGTTATTTTCTAAAAGGAATCATGCGAAAGACCTTTGGATGATTCATCCTTAGCATCCACTTCTTTTTGTACTTAATCTGATACATTCCATGCACCTTGCCCCTGCTCCATGCCAGTTATTACGTAGCCTTCCCAACATTTCCGCTTGATCCGGTACATGGACCTGAAACTATGCATAGGACAAATTTTCATTAATGGAGTTGTGAAAGTAAAAAAGAAATGAGAGAATGAAGCAGAAAGGTGGTTCTTAAGAATCAACCATCAGAAAAAATCAAACGGACTAAAATATTTCAAATTCCTATTCGGTTGATTATGAAAATGTCCGGCTTTTACAAGAGAAAAAGTGACCCTGTAAGGACAAGTTTTTCTTCTTCTGACAAGAAAATTCCTAGGTGGAATAAAACTTATTGCTATATTTGCACTCGCAAAAAGGATACGGGTGTAGCTCAGTTGGTAGAGCACTGGTCTCCAAAACCAGGTGTCGGGCGTTCGAGTCGCTCCTCCCGTGCAAAAGCTGCTCTTTGGGGCAGCTTTTTTGTTTTAAGGAAAGTCTTTGGTATCTTCAACGCAAATACAACTTGTATGACTGTCGATCTTTTTATACCCTGTTTTATCGATCAGATATATCCTGATACTGCTTTCAACACGGTTAAACTACTCAGAAAAGCAGGCCTTGATGTGAATTACAATCCCGAGCAGACCTGTTGCGGGCAACCTTCATTCAACAGCGGCTACTGGGATGAAACCAAGACGCTGGCCAATAAATTCATCCGTGACTTTCCCAACGAGCGGCATATCATCAGCCCGTCGGCTTCCTGTACCGGGTTTATCAAAAACTATTATCCTGATCTGTTTAAAAAAGGACAGGTGGGCCATGAAGACTACCTTAGGCTGAACCGTAACCTCTTTGAGCTGACCGACTATCTGGTTAATCATCTTCATTTTACAGATTTTGGGGCTGAATTTCCCCATAAAGTATGCTACCATGATGCCTGCACCGCGTTGCGTGAATATGGCATCAAGCAGGAACCAAGGCTGTTACTTTCCAAAGTAAAAGGCCTTGAACTGGTCGAAATGGAAGATACCGAGACCTGCTGTGGCTTTGGAGGTACCTTTGCTGCCAAATTCTCAGCCATCTCTTCAGCCATGACCCAGCAGAAAGTGGAACATGCCCTGAAAACAGGTGCCGAATACATTGTATCCACTGAATCATCGTGCATCATGAACATCGAAGGATACATCCTGAAAAACAATCTGCCCATCAAGCCTATTCATATTGCGGATATACTGGCTTCGGGATGGCAAGAATGAGAAATGTTGAATGATGAATGTTAAATGCTGAATAGAAAAACACGAGGCGGGGGAATGTTGGATGGCTGGATGGTTAAATGGTTGAGAAACCGGAGGCTGGAAATGGGCATAGGGCAAGGGGCGTGGTCCTTAGAGTCCTCAGAGTCTTTAACTTCCTTAAAATTAACCACCGGATCTATCACCAAAACTTGTAACTTTGAACTTTGAACTTTAAACTTTAAACTTGATTCTCTCGCTATGGCTGAAATAGGAAAAATAAATCACCTGTATGTGGTGAAAGAGGTGGATTTTGGTATTTACCTTGATGGGGGCGATTTAGGCGAAATCCTGATGCCCAAACGCTATGTGCCCGAAGGAACGCAAGCAGAAGACACGATCGATGCATTCATCTATCTGGATTCAGAGGACCGCCTGGTGGCAACTACAGAGAAGCCATTGGCGATGGTCGAAGAATTTGCCCTGCTGGAAGTGGTTTCAGTAACACCGGTAGGTGCTTTCATGAACTGGGGGCTACCCAAAGATTTGTTTGTTCCTTTCCGTGAACAACGCCAGCCCATGGAAGAAGGCAAAAAGTATCTGGTATATGTTTATCTGGATAAAAACAGCAAACGTATCGCCGCCTCTTCCAAGATTGAGAACTACCTGGATAATATCCCGGTTGACTATGACGAAGGGGAAGATGTTGACCTGATCATAGTAAATGAAACAGATTTAGGTTACAATGCCATCATCGATAACAGCCACCTTGGAATCCTTTACAAGAATGAAGTCTTTCAACCCTTAAATGCGGGCGATAAAGTACAGGGATTCATCAAAAAGATCAGGACCGATGGCAAGATTGACCTTAGCCTGGTTAAAGCCGGCTATGAGAAGATCAGTGAATTTGCTGATAAGATTATTGCTGAACTTGAAAAAAACAACGGATTCCTGCCCTTAACCGACAAGAGTTCTCCTGAAGAAATATACAAGGCTTTCAAATTCTCTAAAAAGAACTTCAAGGCTGCTGTAGGTGCCTTGTACAAGAAAAGGATCATCACACTGGAAGAAAATGGCATCCGCCTTTTGAAATAAAGATCTGCATCGGGCCGGACTAACCGGCTAAAAACATTAAAACATCAGATATCATGCCCTTCGTATGCTATGGAGGGCATGATAACCGTACATAAATTGTTTTTACACCTATTTCATCAACCAACTAAAACAACCATCATGATTAAAACCATCAAATCAACAATGATTGCCTTGTTATTACTGGCAATCATGAGTACCGGACTTTCTGCAAAGAATAAAAAGTCAAACGGCAAGGTGCATCCCAATTCAACCAAATGGGAAAGCCTTTTTAAAGCGGACTTATCAGATGCTGACACTAAAAAAGGAGTCTGGACATTTGACCAGGGTGTATTGACCGCTTCAGAAGATGAGGCTATCTGGTCGGCCAAAGAATATGACAATTTCATCCTTGACCTGGAGTTTAAAACAGCTGATGGAACCAATAGCGGAGTGGTTGTTTACTGCAATAACAAGCAGAACTGGATCCCTAATTCGGTGGAAATACAGATTGCCGACGACCATGCCAAACAATGGTCAGAAAGCCCTAAAACATGGCAATGCGCGGCCATCTTCGGCCACCTGGCACCTACCAAGAGCTTGGTGAAAAAACCTGGGGAATGGAATCATTTTACCGTTACCTGCAAAGGCAAATTTATTACCGTGGCCCTAAATGGTGAAGTTGTCAATCAGATGAACATGGATTTATGGACCAGCGCCACTAAAAACCCTGACGGAACAGAGATCCCTTCATGGCTGAGTACCTCGTTTAACCAGCTTCCTACCCACGGATTTGTTGGCTTGCAGGGTAAACATGCC
>JACMKG010000204.1 GCA_014380255.1 Prolixibacteraceae bacterium
TATTTTTGAAATATAGATACCCTTATCCTTTTGAATGATGGTAACTTCCTTCAGCTCATGATTCTGATCAAGGATCGCATCAACGGTCTCTTCCCCTTTCCATTGAATGGTATCAGTCTTAAAGCCAACAAAGCTGAATACCAATAAATTACTTGACTTATAAGGTTTTATGGTATAAACCCCATTTTCATCGGCCATAGTGCCGATTGTTGTACCCGCCCAATAAATGTTTGCCCCGGGTAATGTTATCTTCTCGCTGTTTTCATAGCCAAAGACCTTTCCTTTTATCGGATTGGCTAAACAGGTAAACGAGGAGTATAATGCAAGAAATAATATAACTCTTTTCATCAATAGATTAAATGAAGATTCATAATACGATTAAAATTGGGTAACCCGGAAATGTTGTGTGGAGCCTAAGGAAGAAGTGATCAGTGTTCAGTGATCAGTGTTTAATCGGACGGTTTCTCAATTATTTGTGCCAATGCGGAAAAACAGTCCTTTGATTTTCAATAATCTCCAGTCGATTAATCAAATTATGCAAGTAGAGCTATTTTGCGTTGGTTAAGAAAAGTGATCAAAAAACGGCCGTATAATGGATCTTCAGGGGTTAAATAATCAGGATAGGCTACTGTTTCAGTAGATGAATCCATCCTCTTCAAAAGAGCAGTTTCAATCCTGCTGACAAAGTTTAGGTACTTTCCATTGGATTGTTGCAAAGTAGAGCTATCACCAAGGTGACTGGTCAGTTTCAGATAAGTTACCTGGGGTTCTTCACAGCCACAATCGTGACTATTTTCAGGTTGGTAAACATCTTTGAGCTGATCCTCCTCTCCGCAGCAGTTGTGATCGAAAATGCTTTCGTAGCAGGGTTCAGAGGCTGAATTAAGGGTAATGCTTTTACTGTCGGAACACAAACAGTGAGTTTCCAACAAAGCGACTCCGGTTGATAAAAACAAATAGATAACCGCAATCACAAATACCAATATGCTCTTCAATTTATCCACAAAGCAAAAATACATCTATAAAGGATGTTAACAAGTTCATTTAATAACATTAACAAATTCAATTCTATCCTAAATACTATCTCAAACTTTAAGATATCTATTTTATCTCTTACCAAAGTTTTATTACATATCCTCCTATTGTGTTTCTTTTCTCCCAAGTGAACTAACAAAAGGACGAAATGCCTGTTTAAATAGAAATTCAAAACACACGCTTATGCTACGGGATATTCGCACCAATTATATGAAATTTGAGCTAACCGAAGAACTAGTCAATAAGGATCCCGTTCAGCAATTGATCATCTGGCTAAAAGAAGCCATTGATGCGCAGGAGCTTGATCCGACTGCTATGGTGTTATCGACTGTTGATAAGAATAGCATTCCGGACTCAAGAGTTGTTCTTTTAAAGGAAATAACCCCGGAAGGATTGATATTTTTTACCAACTACCAGAGTAAAAAGGGAGAGCATATTGAACAGAACAACCATGTTGCAGTAGCTTTTCTATGGTCAAGTCTTGAAAGACAGGTAAGAGTGAAGGGGCGGGCTGAGAAAATTAAAGAGGATGATTCAGAATGGTATTTTCAATCAAGACCCGTAGAGAGCCAATTGGGAGCATGGGCATCCCCTCAAAGCAAGATCATAGAAAGCAGACAGGTTCTAAGTGACAACTATGCACATTATCAGCAGCTTTTTTATAACCAGGAGATAAAAAAACCACCTCATTGGGGTGGCTATATCATTCGTCCTGAATATTTTGAGTTTTGGCAAGGACGATCAAACCGTTTACACGACCGCATTGAATACTGCTTAACAGATCAATCCTGGACGCTTCATCGGTTGGCACCCTGAGTGGATTTTTCTTAATTTAGCTTAATAACGTGAGTTCGACTTAAGAAAATAAACACATAGGCACATAGAACACATAGAAAAACATCCGTCTATTTCGTCAAAGCGGATAAACAGTAGCCCTATCCTTCATTGCGTTAGACTTAAGTAAGTTCATTTTGAAGTTCTTTCTTTCAACAGTGTCTATTTATAAATACATAGATACAGAGTTATAAATTATTCTATGTGCACTATGTGCCTATGTGTTTATTTGTCATTTTTTTACATCTAACTCACTTTAAAGGTTGATTGGGTATTTTTCACCCTGGTCAGGTAGAAATCCAATGACCACAGGATAGATGAAGCAATGATGATCAGGTAGGTTATCGATGGTATGGAAGCAAGCATACCGTTGACCGACTCCCACATTGTTGAAATGCCTCGTGTATCGAGTTTCTTCGCAGATTCAGCCAATGTAGCCATGATGCCGCTTTGAGGGGCCTGGGTTGTTTCGTTGCCTGCAAGTAATATATAAACTATCAGGCCAATAAAACCTGCCATGATCAGTATCCAGGACTTGCGACCGATTACCGGTTGATAATCTTCAAGTACTGAACGCTTTTGAATGGCTGCTTCTGCCTGTATCTGAGCCATAACTTTCATGGTAAAGCCTTTAGAAGGTGACTCCAGTTGAACCCCCTTCATGATCTGTTCGAATTGTTTATCCAGCTTGTCCATTGTTAATATCTTGAATGTTTTTACTAACTCTTTAATTCTAATTAATTAATCCAAGTTGCTAGCTACTGGTTTCTAGCCTCTGGCAAAAATATGCAGCTTTCATCCTATCTGGTATTTGATCGAAGCAATTCTTGCAAGTGGCCAGTGGCCAGCCGCTCAGTTTTGCTATTCATAAGAGTGAATACATTTCCTCTTTCAACAGCTCATGCAACAGTTCATACATTCTTTTTCGTGCCCGGTGAATCTTCACCTTTATATTGCTGACTGTAAGACCTGTAATCATGCTTATTTCATCCATCGATTGATTCTCATAGTAATAAAGTGTTACCAGTACCTGATCATCTTCAGGGAGTTTGCCAAGAGCGATAGCCAGGTATCTTTCCTGATCCTCCTTCTTGTTTTCACTGAAATAAGAGTGCATCTTCATTTCATCCTGATCTGAAATATGTTGATCTTCCAGAGAAGAAAAATGAATCCTGCGTTTTCTTAATTCAGAGATACAGGCATTGTAGGTAATACTGTACAGCCATGTAGAGAACTTCGATTTACCTTCATATGTATCCAGCTTCTGAAAGGCCTTAATGAATGTATCCTGTGCCATTTCTTCA
>JACMKG010000205.1 GCA_014380255.1 Prolixibacteraceae bacterium
ATGTGGCTCATCCAGGAAGTGCAGCGTATATGGGAAGGCGAAGGAACTAAATACTCCTGGCCTGAAATGGTGGAACTGGCCCGTCAGTCTGAACCATTCAAATTTTTAATCAATCCCGATGACAGCATGTTTCTGAACCCGCGGGATATGACCCAAGCGGTTAGAGATTACTGTTACCAGACAGCCCAGGGAACTCCGCAATCGCATGGCGAAACCATTCGTTGCATCTACGACAGCCTGGCCCTTAAATATCGTTATACCCTTGAGCAGATTCGCGAATTGACGGATCAGCCTATCGAGGTGGTTCATATTATCGGGGGAGGTGCCAACAATGATTTTCTCAATCAGCTGACTGCCGATGCCACGGGATTACAGGTCATTGCAGGCCCTACGGAGGCTACGGCAATCGGAAATATCATGGTCCAGGCCAAAGCCCTTGGATATGTGGATTCCGTGAATCAAATCAGGCAAATTGTAGCTAATTCCTTCAACCTGGTGAGATTTGTACCGTCAGATGAACTGGATTGGGAAACTGCTTACGATCAATTTCTCAGGATATTAAATTAATCATTCAATAGAAGGGTCTTTCCATTAAAATCTGATTTTTTCAAATGCTGTTTCTTGAGAAGCTGATGGGAGAAATATGCGAATAGTATTCAACCTGATTGTTCCTTTTTGCCATAGCCTACTTTTCTTTAGGTATTTCTATTCTTTTCCGTTATAGTGAAGCAATACCGGGTTGTTACCATTTGATCGGTATCTGATTTCTATCTGTACTAAATATTCATTTTTAGTACAGATAGAAATCAGATACCGATCAAATATAAGGAACCCGGTAATGCTCAAGAATGGATTCTATAATGAGATCTATACATGGATATTTAATTTTAGATGTTCATGAAACTGAATCCATTCAAAAAGTCGTACATTTGGATATGAATTGGAAAGAACACATAGAAGTAAACGAATCTATTTTGGCAGGCAAACCAATTGTAAAAGGAACTCGTCTGTCGGTAGAACATATCATTAATTTGCTTGCATCTGGCTGGACTGAGCAACAAATCCTTGAAAACTATCCCAGACTCTCTAAAGAGAGTTTACAGGCAGTTTTTGGGTATATTCAGGAATTTATTAAGGATGGGTTATTTTACAATGAACCATTAAAGTCGGCATAATGAAACTTCTTGCCAATGAAAATTTCCCTATATCAAGTATAAAAATATTAAAAGATGCAGGATATGATATTGTTGCAGTAGGAAAGGAGTTTGCTGGAATTCTTGATAGCGAAGTCATTGATTATGCTATAAAAGAACATAGGACAATAATTACTTTTGATCGAGATTACGGAGAACTTATCTTTAAGAAAGGATATAAACCTCTTGCAGGAGTAATTTATTTAAGATGGAATAGTTTTCAACCAAATGAGCCAGGAGATTATTTAATCGAACTGTTTAAATCAAACAAAATTCAATACGAAGGTATGTTAACGGTGATTAGTCTTGATAACATACGTCAAAGAAAATTTAAATAAATCAAAAGGGCATAAAAAAACCTTGTCGTTCTGCACGACAAGGTTTTGTATTTTTAATCGATCGTAGACCTATTTCTTCTTTTTGTTCTGTTCTTCGTTGGAGATAGATTCCCGCATGGCAGTGTCGGCCATGATATTCTGATATTTCATGTAATCCATGATGCCAAGGTTTCCGCTTCTGAAAGCTTCAGCTATAGCCATTGGTATCTGGGCTTCAGCATCAATTACCTTGGCGCGAGCTTCCTGAGCTTTGGCCTTCATTTCCTGCTCAAGGGCAACAGCCATGGCACGACGTTCTTCGGCTTTGGCCTGTGCAATATTCTTATCAGCTTCCGCCTGGTCCATCTGTAAGCCTGCCCCAATGTTCTTACCGATATCGATATCAGCAATATCAATGGAAAGGATCTCAAAGGCAGTACCGGCATCAAGGCCTTTGCCCAATACTACCTTGGAGATAGAATCCGGGTTTTCGAGCACTGCTTTGTGGGTATGTGATGATCCGATAGAGGATACGATCCCTTCACCTACACGGGCAAGAACGGTTTCTTCTCCGGCACCTCCAACCAATTGCTTGATGTTGGCACGAACCGTTACCCTGGCTTTACAGATCAGCTGAATACCGTCTTTGGCTACTGCAGCTACCGGGGGGGTGTCAATTACTTTTGGGTTTACCGACATCTGAACAGCCTGGAATACGTCACGGCCGGCTAAGTCAATCGCTGTTGCCATCTTGAAGGAGAGTTCGATGTTGGCTTTCTGGGCAGATACCAATGCATGCACTACTTTTTCTACATGACCACCAGCCAGGTAATGAGCTTCCAGATCATTTCTGTTTAAAACTAACCCTGCTTTGGTTCCTTCGATCAATGCACGCACGATTACCGATGGGGGTACCTTTCTGAAACGCATCAGGAATAACTGAAGCAGTGAGATACGAACATCGGAAACCAGGGCTGAAAACCAAAGTCCAACAGGGATATAATACAAAATGATGATCAGGAGGATAAAGATACCTGCGATCATTCCAAATATACCAATGCCATTGAATTGTTCCATTCTTATAGGTTTAAAGGTTCAACTGTGATTTGTGATTTTTCAATTTCTATAATGCGCACGCTTTCACCCGGATCAACAAAAGCGCCTGTAGTTTTTACTTCCACCACTTCTCCGTTCACTCTTATCTTTCCCATGGGTGCAAGCCTGCCGACTGTAACACCGATATCGCCCACTTTAATTTTATCATCGATCTGGTTGGCTACACCCGTAATGGTAGTGCTGAGAACCAATCGTTTGCCTGCTTTTCCCTGAAATAACAATACGACCAGCAGAGGGGCCACAATTACTATGAATCCGAGGGTAAGAAATCCGGCCAATGGGCCAAAGGTATTGAATGCCATATAAATGCTATAGGCAAACAGCAAAACGCCTCCTATGCCGGCAATCGTGATTCCGGGCAGGATGGTAAATTCAATTAGAAGTAATACGATACCTAAAAAAATTAGTAACAGGATGACCAGGATGTTCATAGGACCTTATTAATCAATGGTTGCTTTTAAGTCTTTTTGTACCAATGCGTTTTTCAAAGGCCTAAGATAGGAAAAACTTCCTTTTTTAACATCACATTTTCCTTTATAATGAATTAATAAAGTACATTGTTCTGCCTGGGGCAAATCATGCTCACAAATTTCCATAAGGGCATCGATTACATAATCGAACGTGTGATAGTCATCGTTGTGCAACACAAGTAATCTTTCATTGTGCTGCTGTACATCATCCTGGCCATGTACTTCTTTATGGGGCGATTCTTTTGCTTTCATAATTCATTGTTTAATTTTTTGGCTTCTGTAACAGGTATTTTCTTACCATTCTGATAAGCGGTAATCACAGCGGTTTTTACACCTTCCTGTTTAACCTGGCTAAGCATGGTTACCGCCTCGGAATACAATCTGAGATTGCCCGTAGTATACGTTTTAAAGCCTTTTTCATCCACATGGTTTTCCACCTTCCGGATGATTGAAAGCTTTTTGATCAGTTTGTTTGCTGAATCCGGTATTTTACCCTTGTAGGCTCCAATCTGAATTTTATAAACCACACCCTCGGGTACTTCAGCTTTTTTTTCTTCAACTTCCGGGGTTGATGTGTATAAAGTAATCGTATCATGGACTTCCGCTTGGGCGACCACCTTTCTATTTTTGGTTATGCTGTCTTCATACAGTTGCATGCTTTGCTGAAACTTACTTATTTCATCCATGGACGCATTTTGCCAATAGAGGTCTTCTCCTTCTCTTACTTTTTGAAATATAGCAGGGATTTCTTCATTAAGGGCTATTGATTTCTGTTCGGCCTCCATGATCAGAGATGAAATCTTTTCCCTTTCTTCCAGGGAGGCAGATGAATAGGCTTTCCGTAAACTATCGGTATGAAGAGAAAGATTATTCAATTCTTTCTCCTTCAATAATCCCTGTAAAAACAATCTCTTTGCCTCTGCATTTACAAAATGGTTTAAGCTCAGGTAGTATATATAAGAATTGATCTGGAAGTTGATGGGTCCTATAGCCAAAGTGCCGGGTAGCGGAACATTTCCCTGAGGGGTGGATGCCATTCTGCCAGTATCTGCTTGCATTGTTTGAATGCTATCATCAGCAGTAAAATAGTTAATGTCAACCTCGTTTGAACCTTCAAAATCGCTTAAGGACACAAGGTTTTGTTCAATCTTATTTTCAGATTTACTACAGTATGGGGTGAGGGCATATAGGTATGTTCCTGCTGTAATAAACAATAGGACAAGTAAGCTTGTTTTTTTGCTTTGTTTCAATAGAATTAACATATGAACAATCAATTGGATTAGGCTCTAAAAATACAAATATTGTACCATTGACGATACTTTCAAAGAATAGTTTATTTTATAAAGGAAAGGATAATCTTTCCCATACATATCATTATTTCAAGTATATTTGTATAACTTAAAAATTATTCGATAATGTCCGTTCTAAACAAAGGTGAAAAGGCTCCTGAATTTGAGGGTTTGAATCAATTCGGAGAGAAAATATCCCTGGATAGTTTTAAAGGTAAAAAGCTTATCATCTATTTTTATCCGAAAGACAATACTCCGGGATGTACTGCAGAATCGTGTAACCTGAATGATAATTATGAGTATTGGTTATCCAAAGGTTATGAAGTGGTGGGAGTAAGTCCAGACTCCGTTGCCTCGCATAAGAAGTTTGCAGATAAATTTCAATTCAGATTTAACCTGATCTCCGATCCTGAAGCTAATATATTAAAGTCTTATGGTGTATGGGGCGAGAAGAACATGTACGGCAGAAAGTATATGGGTGTTTTGCGTACCACTTTTGTGATTAATGAGCAGGGGGTTATAGAGCAGATTTTCGAGAAAGTAGATACTAAGAATCATAGTGAACAAATAATTAATGCATTATATCAATAAATATTATGGCAACTGAAGAAAAAAACAATCAGAACAAGGAAAAATTGAAGGCTCTTCAATTAACAATGGATAAGATCGAGAAAAGTTACGGAAAAGGCTCGATTATGAAATTAGGTGACCGTCCCGTAGAAGATGTTCCATCTATTTCGTCTGGATCAATTGGATTAGACATAGCAATGGGTGTTGGCGGTTATCCAAAAGGAAGAATCATTGAGATTTATGGCCCTGAATCATCTGGTAAAACCACACTGGCCATTCATGCCATCGCGGAGGCTCAAAAGGCCGGAGGTATTGCTGCCGTTATTGATGCAGAGCATGCCTTCGATCCAACTTATGCTTCCAAACTGGGGGTTAATATTGATGAATTGCTGATCTCACAGCCAGACAATGGTGAGCAGGCTCTGGAAATTGCTGACAACCTGATCCGTTCAGGAGCAGTGGATATTATCGTAATTGACTCGGTAGCCGCCTTAACGCCAAAGGCCGAGATTGAAGGTGAAATGGGTGAATCAAAGATGGGTCTGCAGGCTCGTTTGATGTCTCAGGCTTTGCGTAAGCTTACAGCCAATATCAACAAGACAAAGACCTGTGTGATTTTCATTAACCAGCTTCGTGAAAAGATCGGGGTAATGTTCGGAAATCCTGAAACAACGACCGGTGGTAATGCACTTAAGTTTTATGCATCCGTTCGTTTGGATATCCGCCGTATTGGTCAGATCAAAGAAGGTGAAGAGGCACAGGGAAACCATACCCGTGTGAAAGTAGTTAAAAACAAGGTCGCTCCACCATTCAAAAAGGCTGAATTCGACATCATGTATGGTGAAGGAATCTCCAAAATAGGTGAGATTATTGATTTGGGTGTGGAACTCAATATCATTAAAAAGGCAGGATCATGGTTCAGCTACGGAGAAACCAAATTGGGTCAGGGACGTGAAGGCGTTAAAGCAATCCTTCATGATAATACTGAACTGGCGCAGGAACTGGAAGCTAAAATCTTTGAAACAATGGCCAAAACCGAGACGGTAAATTAAATAAAGATTAAAAATACAGTATTGTCCGGATGTGAAAGCAGTGCTGTTCCATCCGGACTTTTTTTATTGTTACCTTTTGACCCGAATAAACAGAATTGAATAAAATAGTTGATTTGTTGCATAAAAGTAAATAGGTGATAGCCTTATTGATTAGATGATCAGGGGCTTCCGTTAAATTCAAGAATTATGAAAGTTTTAAAGTTTGGAGGCACTTCAGTTGAAAATGCTGAAAATATTAAGAAAGTAAAAGAAATACTCTTGCATGAGAAGGATGATATGATCGTTGTGGTCTCTGCATTAGGGGGTATTACTGACAAGATTTTAAGTGCAGCAAAAATGGCTGCTATTGGAACAGGCTTCTTTCAAAATGAATTAACGGAAATCAATAATCGTCACTTTGAAACAGTTGAGAAACTTTTTGAAGGTGAAAAGCAAACGGAAGTAAAAAAGAAAGTCCAGGTATTGCTCGAAGAACTGGAACGAATTGTTCATGGTGTATCTCTCATAGGCGAACTTACTCCCAAAACGCTGGATAAGATTCTTGGTTTTGGTGAACGGTTGTCATCACTTATTATATCCGATTTTATTCCATCTACATGGTTCGATTCCAGTAAGCTGATCAGGACCAACAGTGATTTTGGAAAGGCGATTGTAAATTTTACGCTGACCAACCAGCTTATCCATTCAGCCTTTACCGATTTTTCAGGCATAGCCATTATTCCGGGATTTATTGCAAGTAATGATCTGGGAGAATACACCACCTTAGGACGTGGCGGTTCGGATTATACAGGAGCTATCATGGCTGCTGCCATGGATGCCTCCTCACTTGAAATATGGACGGATGTGAATGGTTTTATGACCGCTGACCCGCGGGTGATCAGCAAGGCTTATACCATTAAAATGCTGAGTTATTCGGAAGCCATGGAGCTTTCTTATTTTGGGGCAAAAGTCATTTATCCACCCACCATTTTACCTGTATATAAGAAAGGAATCCCTGTCAGGATTAAAAACACCATGGAGCCTGAAGCCGAAGGAACCTTAATTACTGAAAGCAGGCATAACGGGAAAGATCTACCTATCAAGGGTATTTCATCGATTTCAAATATTACCCTTATCACACTCCAGGGATTGGGAATGGTAGGGGTTACAGGCATTTCAGCCAGGCTTTTCGGAGCATTAGCTCGTCAGAATATCAATGTGATATTGATCTCACAGGCATCTTCCGAGAATTCCATCAGCTTTGCCATCGATTCATCAAGTTCTACAAAGGCAGAGGCTGCCATCAGGCTTGAATTTGAACGGGAAATAGAGCTTGATCAGATCAATAAGGTTACCATTGAAGATAACCTGGCCATTGTAGCTATTGTGGGCGAAAACATGAAGCATGCTACAGGTGTTGCCGGTAAGCTGTTTCATACCATAGGGAAAAATGGTATTAATATCATCGCCATTGCACAGGGAGCTTCCGAGTTGAATATCTCATGGGTCGTAAAGGTTTCTGAATTACGCAAAACGCTGAACGTGGTGCATGAATCATTCTTCCTTTCCGAGAACGTGGAATTGAATGTGTTCCTTCTGGGAATTGGTCTGGTAGGCGGAAATCTTCTGGAACAGATTAAACAGCAGCAACCTAAGCTGCTGAAGGAAAAACACCTGAAAATCAAGCTTGCCGGGGTTGCCAACTCCAAAAAGATGCTCTTTGATAGGGAAGGAATCGATATAGCCACGTTCAGGGAGAAACTGATGACTGAAGGCCAGCCATCTGGGCTGGATAGATTTAAAGATGAAATTATTGCCCTGAACATGTACAATTCCATTTTTGTGGATTGCACAGCAAACGATCAGGCTGCAGGATTGTATGCGGAATTGCTGAACGCCAATATTTCCATTGTGACGGCCAACAAAGTAGCTGCATCATCGAATTACGAAAACTACGCATTGCTGAAGAAAATTGCCAAACGCAAAGGAGCAAAGTTCTTGTTCGAGACTAACGTAGGGGCAGGATTACCGATTATCACCACCTTGAATGACCTGGTCAATTCAGGGGATACCATATTGAAAATTGAAGCTGTATTATCAGGCACGCTAAACTTTATCTTCAACACGATCAGCGAAAAGATACCTATGAGCCAGACTATTCGTATGGCCAAGGAGCAAGGTTTTGCTGAGCCGGATCCTCGTATTGATCTCAGTGGGGTTGATGTGGCCCGCAAACTGTTGATTCTAGTTCGTGAATCAGGCTATCAGTTTGATATGAAAGATATTAAGATCAACACTTTTGTTCCTTCCAAATATTTTGAAGGAAGTGTGGATGACTTCTGGACAAGGATTCCTGAAATAGATCAGGAGTTTGAAGAAAAGAGAAAAAGGCTGATTGAAGAAGGGCGCCTGTGGAGATTTGTAGCCAAGTTTGAAGATGGAAAAGCAGAAATAGGTCTTCAGGAAATTACGTCCAATCATCCGTTTGCCGATCTCCAGGGATCCAATAACCTGGTCATGTTTACTACCGAACGTTACAATGCTTTCCCTATGATTATCAAAGGATATGGTGCAGGGGCAGCAGTAACGGCTGCCGGCGTATTTGCCGATATTATCAGGGTTTCGAATATCTAACCCTATTTCGATATTGAGCCACTAACTGTACCTTGAATGTAAACCCTAAAAC
>JACMKG010000206.1 GCA_014380255.1 Prolixibacteraceae bacterium
AGTAAATCTTCCATATTTACGGCATCGGCCACACAAATGACACTATCAATGCAAAACTTTGTCTGTATGCTTTCTCCCGAAACAAAAGCATCAATAATGGATGACGGGTCTGCTATACCGGTGGTTTCAACCAGTAGATAGTCGAATTCATAGTTGCTTCCCAGTATATTTTCAAGCGTAAAAAGAAAGTCTTCGCCCAGTGAGCAGCAAATACATCCATTGTTAAGTTCGAAAATAGTATCGGGGGCAGAAGCAATTAATGCTCCGTCAATTCCCGTTACCCCAAATTCATTTTCAATGATGGCAAATCTTTTCTCAGGATGTTTACTGATCAGTTTATTCAGTAAGTTGGTCTTGCCTGCGCCAAGAAACCCGGTAATTATCGTGACTGGAATTCGCTGTCTGTCCATAAGGGGCTGAATGATAAAGATGCGTTATGCTTTAAAAAGATACAAATAAAACGAAGATAAGCATCATATCCAAAAGAACTAAGCCATGAACCCATTGTTATCCTTTCAATTTTATGCACTTTTGAACTTTCATTCTTAAGTATACCTATCCATGCTTCTGGTCTTGCTCATAATGATTGCCGGGATAATTACAGGGGTATTTATCCATCACAAACCTGCCCTGATTAAAGTAAACGATCAGCTCATTTCTGTGGCCATTTATGTGTTGCTGTTTTTGTTAGGCGTGTCAGTTGGGTTGAATAAAACCATTATACAGAACATCGGGACGCTAGGTTTTCAAGCCCTTATTATAACGCTGGGGGCTGTGACGGGCAGTGTGTTGGTATCATGGCTAATCTATAAAGCTTTTTTTCAAGGTAAGCAAAACATAAACACGCAGGATGAAGAATAGTATAATCATTCTTTTGCTCTTTGCCCTTGGCGTTGCGCTGGGCGTTACAGGCAAATTGCCGGATAGTATGCTGGAAACGGATTTTAGCATAATGGCCCTTTATTGTCTTATGTTTTTGGTTGGGGTGGGCATTGGGGCTGATAAAAAGTCATGGTCAGTGATCCATAAAATGAAACTTAAGATATTACTTGTACCTGCAGGTATTGTAATTGGTACCTTTGCCGGAGCAGGTATCGCTTCACTGCTTCTGCCAGAACTGAAATTTAAAGAAGTACTGGCTGTAGGAAGCGGATTTGGTTATTATAGCTTATCGAGCCTGTTGATCACTCAGTTGGCCAGTGAATCATTGGGCGTTATTGCTTTGTTGTCGAATATCATGCGCGAAATGATTACTCTTTTAACGACCCCACTGCTGGTTATGTACTTTGGAAAGCTGGCCGGAATCAGTGCCGGAGGCGCTACCTCAATGGATACAACTCTTCCGGTTATCACGCGTTTCTCGGGAAAGGAGTGGAGTATAATTTCTGTTTTTAGCGGGATTGTACTTACGATCCTCGTGCCCGTATTAGTTACCTTGGTGTTAAAATACTTCTAGGAAAGCAATTCATCCAGCTGATCGATCACCATAACTCCGGTAGATTCAAGGATTTTTCTGGATTGATGACCATTTGCCACAAGCACACATTTACAGCCCAGTTCGTTGGCTACTTCGAAATCGTGCACGGTGTCGCCTATCAGCATCAATTCATTGGCATCAAGCTTTAAGGTATCAATCATTTGCAGCCCGTTCTCAAGTTTCGAGGCTGCAAAATGATTATCCAGTCCTGATACGTGTTCGAAGTATTGATTGATCTGGTTATGTTCCAGGCATTTGTGCAATGCATTCTGTTCCATAGCCGAAAGAATAAATTGCCTCATCCCTGCATTTTGAAAATGTTCCAGCACCTGAATAGTGTTTTGATGAAGACTACAATGCTGTACCCGATCATTGTACAGGTCGATATACTCAATGGCTGGTATCTCAAAAGGCTCAGATGCGAAATCGAACCCTATCTTCAGGTAGTAATCCTTGACAGGAAAGGAAAAGACATCCTTGTAAGCGGATATGGATAGTTGCTGCAGATTTCTCTTCTGCAGCATTTGATTCATTGTTTGAACACTTAATTCCGTGTCGTTGAGCAACGTTCCATTCCAGTCCCAAATAATCCCGGTAATCTTACTAAACATTGTTTACCTCAATCGATGATTTTCGCTTGTTCAACAATGGGTTTACATACATTTTCAGGAACATGGTACGGATAGCCTCCCTGTCGCCGGGAATTTCGGTTAATGCCTTGTCCAGCAGGTTGCTGAATTTGTTGTATTGATCTTCGGTATAATGGTTTGAATTGTCGGTTGATTTGTTCAGCAAATCCTCCGCGATGTAATTATTGGGCCAAAGTTTGAAATTAAGGTAGATCTGCTGATCGATGTATTCTCCTAGTTTTTCGATCTGCTCATTAACGGTTGTTTCTTTCGCAAATAAATCAACCTGACCATTTATAGGTTGCCCAAAGGTAAAATGTACACGTCCTTTTGGGTTTACTAGGCCATGTCCCATGCTGCGCAGATCATCCTTTTGAGTCTTCTCAAATCCTTCTGTCTGTTTTTTGTATAACTCATCTACCTTCGAATTTCCGCAAGGTTCAATTTCATAAGAGATGGAAAGAGGAACAATCTGCAATTCCTTAAATCCTTCTGCAAACTCATTGATATTGCTTAGGTTGAGCATTTTGAGCAAAGATATTTGAGTCTTGTCGTACCCATCCTTGGTTCTTCCTTCGCGTTGTGCAATCCACACAGAAGTATTATTGCAGGTTATGTCCCTGCGTATATACTCGGAAAGTTTCTTGGATGCCAACAGCAATTCCTTGGCAGGCAGATTACGACGAACTACAAAGGCCCGGTTAAGTTTTACAGTATATTCAATCCAGTTCTCAATAAGCAGATTATTACCTATGGCTATTTCGGTGGTATTCATTCCTTTAAGCACAATCAGGTAATTCATCAAAGCAGCATCCAGAATAATATCCCGGTGATTGGATATGAATAAATAACTCTTATTCTTATCCAATTCATCCAACCCACTGCATGTTATTCCATCGGTGGATGGCTTCAGGATAAGATCTTCAATAAGCTTATACACAAATGTATGCTGAAGATCTTTAATCGTATGAATCTTTAAAAGCTCTGACTTAGCATAATTGACATGCTCCGGAACTTTATATATGTATTCCAGTATGTGGAGAAAGTATGCATCCTGAAGGAGCAGTTGAATATATGTATCGACCTCTGAATCGTTGAACGGACGTATGTCGTCGAAGTTAATCTTAGGAACCATGCACAATTTTTTTTGAAGCGCAAATATAGCAATTGGAATGAACAAGAAGACCAAAAAATTTTTATTTTAATTTTTTTACAGGCATATAACAAATTGGTTTATGCTGAATTACAATATTGATGAATTTTAAAACTGATAACGCAGTTGAACTTTTAATTCATATTTTGTTTTCTGCTCATCAATAGTTTCTGTTTCTGGCTGATAAAGTGCCTGTTCAGCAGCAACCTTAAGCCACAAGGTTAACTCCTTGGAAAACGATTGTTTGATGTTTAAATAAGTTCGAATGCCTTCTCCATAAAGGGCAGGAATCGAAAACGAGTACAACAAATCGTTTTCAAAAGCATACAACCTTGAATTATATCCTTCCGTTTTAAAGTATGCCAGTCTACCGTTCATTGAAAACGATCTGGCAACCGGTTTGTAAATAACATCCTGATATGCCAGCCATCCTTTTTCATCTTCAATCTTTGAGAAAAATGACAACTCGATTCTGCTTTTAAGACTGAAGTTTCTATTTACCTGTTGAATAAAATTTATTCTATATCGGTCTATTTTCTGAACTGCATTGTATTTGTAATTGCCCGAGGTAACTTTTACTGCCTTTTCTTCCTCGAAAAACCGCAGATACAGTTCTGTATGCTCTGATGGGCTAAAGGTAAGCTGTGCTGATAATTCAATCCCCGTTGAAGGTGCCGCGGTTGTATATTTGATCCATTGGTATTTAAAGAAATCAGCATAACCCCTCAGTGTCCAAGAAGAGGCTGGTAGGTATTTAAATCCTAGGTATACAGCTTTTTCATCATTGGTTCTGGATGATTCAGTGAAAGCATTGGAGAAGAAGCTAAAATAGGTTTTATTGATTGTACGGTAAACCGCTGTTAATTCTGCATTGGCTGCTGGCTTAAATAATACTCCGCTTAACAAAGCTTTTCCTTTTGTTGGGTTGGCAGCAATTTCTCCGAAGAAAAATACATTTCTAATCGATCCTTTCCAATCCATGCCTGCTGCAACATGTTGTTTACCTTCCCACAGATATTGATTACTAAGATCTGCATTTCGATCCAATTCGGCATTAAACTGAGTTAAAACAGCTGTAAATCCAATGGACCATCGTTTATAACTATAGCCTGCATTTGCCCCAACGACCATTTGTCCCAGTGCATTTTTACCTGCAATTTCAGAAGGTGTGCGATGATATCCGCTGGTTTGAAATGCCCCGAAAGTGGATTTGCCTGCCGTTGTATCAATATGAGCATCCAGTTGACGGCATGACACAAAGGGCATCAATGTATATCGTCCGATCTTTAACTGGCTGGCAATGCCCCTGAAATACTGATTTTCATCGGTCGATGAGCTCGACCTTATCCCTTGGGCAAAGCGAAATACCTGGGTGGGTTCCGAAGATTTTCCCATGGAGAATCCCTGGCTGGCTACAAGTCCTTGCCCAAAGCGGATGTGGTAGTCGCCTAGATATACTTTTTGTCCCGATTTCCCGATTTTAAAGTTTGCATAGGCTCCCATATAATCAAATCCATAGTTGTTTGACCCTCTCAGAAATGCTTCTCCCGGATCTTTCTCAGCAACCATTCCATATTCAAAATCATTCGACCGATGTTTAAAGCGAAGATAGTATCGCTCCATGGAGCCCTCGTAGGCTGAAATCTTTGATTTATCATCGGAACTTGAAAATGACCTGGTGGATCGCAGGATGATATCGTTATCCGAATGTTTATATTTAGTTCCATTCTCCATGATTTGAAAGCTGATAAAGGGTTCCAGTTTTTGCAACAATTCTATGTTGAAGCCTTCTATGGTTGCCATTTCATAAATACTGTAAATCTGCCCTGTTCTTTTTCTGAATGCCAGCAAGTCCTCAATCTGCATGTCGGATAAAAAATATAATTGAAGAAGATTGTCTTTAGTGGCCTCGTTAATTGGAATGGGATGTTGGCTAAAATAAGTCAGGTTGTCGATTACTTCCTGGAAATCAACATTCTCTTCCGGCTCTGATCCGTATGATTCCAATAAATCTTCCAATATCTTCTGTACCCGTTCCTGCGCATTTATGGCACCTGAAACAGATAGTAATACTAATATGATCAGGATTGATTTTCGCATCAGAATTGGTATTGAAATGAAGCCGAGGGAGAATTTCCTAAATGTTGATTGTAAGCAACAGCCAGATCAATTCTGAGTTTTTTTACCTCAAAA
>JACMKG010000207.1 GCA_014380255.1 Prolixibacteraceae bacterium
AAGTTATGGATGGTCTCGCTGTTCTTTTCGCAAACCATGTCAACATGCGACTGCAGGATCACGGTCTGGTCGTTTTCACGCCCTTTGGTTGCAGGTTTTTTTATCAGGATGTTTCCAATTTCATCCCTTCTGGCATCCAATCCATTCTTTTTTGCAAAGTCGAGTAAAAAGCGGATGATCTTTTCCTCTTTCTTTGATGGCCTCGGTACTTGACAAATATCTTCGAAGTAATTCCATAAAGGCTGGGGTGTCAGATTATTTAGTACTTTCATAGTTTATTGATTTTTGAAATCTAAAACTATGGATAATTCAAACAATAAAAGAAAAAAACAAGGGTTAGTTCTTCTGAATATTCATCTTTTAACACATTTTATAGTGGGTGATGATATTAAGATTTGAGAAAAAGATGAAAATGTGATAAATGTTACCTTTAAGCTTAAAGGTCTGGACTTAATTTGCAACAAAATTTAAAAGATGGAATCGATCAGGGAAATATATAAAATAGGCCAGGGGCCATCCAGCAGCCATACGATGGGACCTGCAAAGGCAGCAAGGAAGTTTCTGAACCTGCACCCTCAGAGTGAATCATTCAAGGTAACCCTTTACGGAAGCCTTGCTGCAACAGGCAAAGGGCATTTGACCGATGTGGCCATTCAGGAAGCATTTGGATCCAAACCCCTTGAACTGACATGGGAGCCCGATACGTTTCTTCCCAAGCACCCCAATGCTTTAAAATTTGAAGCGCTTGATGCACGTAAACAGGTAACGGCTTCGTGGGTGGTATACAGCGTTGGTGGCGGAGCAATTATTGATGATCACACGGAATTGGAAACTACCAACATCTATCCGATTACAAAGCTGGAAGATATTTTAAACTGGTGCCATGAGAATGGGAAACAGCTTTGGGAGTATGTGGAAGATCATGAAGGACCCGATATTTGGAATTATCTGGCTGAAGTGTGGAGGGTAATGGATGATGCCATTAACCGAGGCTTGAAAAAAGAAGGCACGTTGCCTGGTGGTTTGATGCTTCCGCGTAAGTCAAGTTCTTTTAACCTTAAAGCGCAGAATTTCAGTGGTCCCTTCAAGAAGCGCTCCAAGCTATTTGCCTATGCGCTGGCCGTTTCTGAAGAAAATGCAGCGGGCGGACTTATTGTAGCCGCTCCTACCTGCGGGGCTTGCGGAGTGATTCCCGCGGTAATGAAACATTATCAGAAAGTATACGATGCTGATTTAAACCAGATTTATAAGGCCTTGGCAACGGCGGGCCTTATTGGCAACCTGGTTAAGCACAACGCTTCTATTTCGGGGGCCGATGTAGGTTGCCAGGGAGAGATTGGAACAGCCTGCGCAATGGCATCAGCGGCTGCCAACCAGTTGATGGGCGGAACCATTAACCAGATAGAATATGCCGCCGAGATGGGCATTGAACATCATTTAGGCTTGACATGTGATCCGGTAGCAGGCTTGGTTCAAATTCCATGCATTGAGCGAAATGCCTTTGCCGCTGAACGCGCATTGGCACACAACACCTATGCCCTTATGTCGGATGGGCGTCATCGCATCAGCTTTGACGAAGTGGTGGAAACGATGTATAAAACCGGTAAAGATTTGTCGAATACCTACAAGGAGACCAGTAAAGCAGGACTGGCGCTGTACACGGCATTGCCAAAGTGCTGAAGCATACTATAAACACATAGGCACATAGAACACATAGTTAAAAATTAAATTCTATGTGTTCTATGTGCCTATGTGTTATTTTGCAACTGCTTAAATATCAAACTTAGTTAAACTGTTTGAAATAATTGGTAAGTTTACCGGTCAACTGGCTGAAAATAGGCTTGGTAAACAACACAAACATATCCTGAGAAGGTGGTGGCATTACCATCTTGTTATTTATAATCTGGGTAAGTTCATTGTCAAGCACTTCCTTGTCTCCTAAGAACATGCCATACTGATTTTTCCAGGTAAATTCACCAGGAATCTTATCGGTAAAGACGATTTTCCTGGATTGAAATTCAACCGCTTTCAGTTCCAGTAGTCCACCCGAGGCAACCTGGTCGGTGAGGATCTTTATTTTTCCTTTTTTGGGAACCATCCGAACGCGAGTAACGGTTGAATCTCTGGAAATCTTTACATCGTATTTTTCTTCAATCTGCCTGGATAAATCCTTTTCTTCCTCATAATGCTGTGGACGGTCGATATAGAAGTCATAGAAACCCATCTGCAGCACCATATCAGGATATTTCAACTTTGATATTTTGGCCTGTTCAGGAGAGAAGAAGTGTACAAAGCTGTTTTCCTGAAATTGCTGGTTAAGCATCTGGAAGACATTGTCGTAAAAGAACTGGGCAGAATATTCATATTTCCCGTTTACAGGGATTTGCTCAACGATCACTTTCAGGGTAGCCAGATCTTTTGACTCGAGCATTTTCTGCCTGGTATCTTTGTAACCACGAACCAAACCATCTGCATTCTGGAAATGAAAAAAGGCCTGCTTGGCTGATTCCCTGGTATTGCGGTTCAAGGCATCCATCCCTGCAGCGTAGTATTCCTGGGCAGCTTTGTTTTGCACATCTGTCATTTCAGAAGTGTAGATTTTAATATCACGTACCAGTTTGCGCGCAGCCGGCACACGACGGATCCCTTCTGACATTCCGTTGACCGTCTGCATGATATCGAGCGTCTGCTTCCATTTAAACGGATCATTGCTGGTAAGTATCAAATCAATTTCTTCCTGGTAATATGCAATGGCCAGAGGATAGCCTTCCTGTATGACCTGAGAAGCTTTTTTATTGTCTGTATCACTGCCCAAACGGCTCACAGCTTTCATGATGGCATCGTAGTAATTTCCGCGTTCCAGTGATTTTTTACCAGTAGAACAAGATGAAAGCACAACTGCAATAACAATTATCAGGATATGAATCTTTCTCATAGTAGTTTAGAAGGGATAATCAGGTTGTTTAAGTTTGATCTATATTTTGCAATGATAGTAAATTATTCTCTTTCCTTTCGTTTGGCTTCATCCCATATCTCATCCATTTCAGCAAGGGTCATCTTTTTCAGATCTCTGCCCTTTTGCAAGGTTTGGCTTTCGAGGTAATTAAAGCGGCTGATAAATTTCAGGTTGGTACGTTCAAGGGCCGATTCTGGATCGATGCCATACAAGCGGGCAGCGTTTACCAGTGCAAAAAACAAATCCCCAAATTCCCCTTCAATCTTATCCTGATCCACCTGATCGATCTCCACGCTCAGCTCGTTGATCTCTTCGCGAACCTTATCCCATACCTGTTCACGATATTCCCAGTCAAAGCCTATACCACTGGCTTTTTCCTGAATACGGTTGGCCTTGATCAAGGCAGGCATGGCAGCAGGAACTCCTTCGAGTACACGCTTGTTTCCACCTTTTTCCTTTAGTTTAAGCGTTTCCCAGTTCTGTTCCACCTCGCGTGAATTAGCCACATCCACTTCTCCAAAGACATGCGGATGACGGTAAATAAGCTTTTCGTTGATCGAATTCAGCACATCGGCCATGTCGAATGCTCCTTTCTCGGATCCTATCTTGGCATAGAATACAATGTGCAGCATCAGGTCGCCCAGTTCTTTCTTCAACCCATTCAGATCATTGGTCAGAATAGCATCTGCCAGTTCATAGGTTTCCTCAATGGTGAGTTTACGCAGTGACTCAAGGGTTTGTTCCTTGTCCCACGGACACTTCTCACGCAGCTCATCCATGATTTCAAGCAGTCGGGCAAAAGCCTTTAATGATTCGTCCATTCAGGTATGTATCAATGAATTTCTACAACTACATTTATTAGGAAACAACTTGTTCCTTTTTATTTTTCAGCGCTCTTACAACCAGGTATATTACAAATCCTACACCAATGATGATAAAGCCCCAGGTGATTTCGCGGAAATATGCTTCCCATTTATCGACCAGGATATAACTCATCACGGCCAAAATAGCATTCCAGAGCGCACTTCCAAGAGCTGTATAAATAATAAACTTTTTAAGGTTCATTTTTGACAATCCGGCAGGAATGGAAATCAGGTGGCGGATACCTGGAAGTAAACGACCAATGAAGGTGGATGTGTTCCCATTTTTAAGGAAATAACGCTCCGCATGTTCTACCTTCTCAGGAGTGATAAAAAAGATACGTGCCCAGCGGCTACCGGCAAGCCCGTAAATTATTTTTCTTCCAAGGTAAAAAGACAGGGCGTAATTAAAGAGGGCCCCGATAATACATCCTATAGTTGAAAAGAATATAATCAGGCCAAGATTTAATTCCCCCTTCACAGCCAGGTAAGCAGCCGGCGGAATTACCAGCTCACTGGGTAGGGGCACAAAGGAGCTTTCGATTGCCATTAATACAGTAATCGTAAAGTAATTGATATTCGACAGGTACCAGTCAATAAAAGGCTGAAATGTTTCTCCAAGCATGATATACTATTTTAATAAAGCGTAAAAATACAAAGAAGAAACAGAATGAAAACAAATAGTTGGAATTTAAGCATTTTAATCTGTGAAAGTCTTAACAAAATAGCCTTTAAATAAAAAAGCCACATTCATAAAGAACTGGCTTTTCTATGCTTTTTTAGAATGTTTTGGTTCAAAAGATTTCCTTTGGCTACTCCAACGCTAGTTTTTAAAGCTTTGAAAAGGTAATTTTAATCTTTGTATAGTACAGCGTAGTGATCCCTTCAAATCCGGACCAATTTCCAACAACGGCCCAAAGCTTCCCATCCGCATCCGATTTCACCACCTGCGGGGCTGATGATTTCTTCCGGGTAATAAGCTGATAAATATACTCTTCGGAAGGGATGGAAACATCTCCAAGATCCAACTCCAACACAGAACCTTCCTTGTTTAGAACAAGTTCAACATTGTCAAATTCTTCTTTTCCCTTCACAATCGTATAACCCTTGGTGGCGAATTTGGATACCAGGTGGACCGCATTACCCGGGGAGCCTCCAATTCCCACACTTCCGTCAGGATACATGGAAGCAAGCTCTACTTCCGTTTCAACAGAATAATTGGTATTGGGAGACAACCCGCTTATTTTTTTAGATAGAAACATTTGCAAGGCATCGCTGTGATTATTACCTGAAAGCATAAAGCCTTCTTTGGTTTGGTCAAGCGGCGAGGGCAAAGGCCTGATCCCGGCTTTCAGTTCATAAAAAGCAGAGTCTTTATCGGGATAAGCAGCATACACAGCCGACCAGCCATCAGCGCCTTCATTGAAATTCGTTTCAGCGACTACCTGCGCATTGGACACAACATCGTCATCACAGAATGTGAAGGTGTAGATACCGATCGCCATCATAAAAAATATATAAATCTTTGTTTTCATAGCTTCTGTTTTTTCCATTACCTTATTCCATAGATGCAATTGTTGGCTGTTGGGTTGCTTTGAAGCAAAAAAAAGCAGGCATCCCGGGGGAGCCTGCTTTTTATATCATTGAAATAAAACTACTTAAAGCAAGTTGCTGGTTACAAAAAGATGGCAGCTTGAATATTGCTACTGGCAGCCAGCGGCTGGCAAGAAATGCTTCGTTCAGCGACAAGGCTAAATAAGAGCAGATTGTTTTGCCATCGGCCAGATACCGGAAGCCAGCAGCCTGAATTATTTAATCAGTTCAAAACTGCGTTTAACGAATTTATCAAGGTCTTCACCTTTCAACATTCCGTTGGCAAGCAGGGCTAAATCGACCAGCTGCTTGGCAAGTTTGTTTTCTTTACCAAAAGCGGTAAGCTTTTCTTTTCGCTGATCATGAAGGGCGGTTATTTCTTTTTCAATTTCTTCAGCTTTTTCTTTCACTTCTGAAGGAAGCTCTTCTTCTTTTTTGCCTTTTTTCTCGTTTTCAACCTTTTCTTTTTCTGCTTCTTTGGTTTTGAGTTCGGCAGAAATGGCGTCAAGTTCCTGGCCTAAGGAGGCATCGCGTTCTTCAAAAATCTCTTTCACCAATGGATGTGAGGTATTTACCACCAGGTTCAGGTTTTCGGGAAGGTCTCCATAGAAGCTCATTCCACCTTGCATCTGGCTCATATCTTTCATACGGCGCATAAATTCATTGCGTGTAATTACTACAGGATTGCCATTGGGTCCTAAGTCTTTGAAGTCAACGATAAATCCGTAATCCTTGTTTTCAGGGCAAACAGCTTTAAAGATGGGGCTTAATTCATTCTTTTCTTCCCAGGTTAAATCATGGGTTGTATCGTCTTTGGCAATCAGGTGTTCCACCACATCGGAATCCACACGAACAAAACGCCTATTGGTGTATTTCTGTTCCAGTTTGTTGATCAACGGAGTAGACAGCACGTTGTTCATTATCAAGACATCGTATCCCTTGTTCTTTGCGGCCTGAATAAATGAATACTGTTCTTCCACATGATTAGTATACAGGTAAACCAGGTTTTTATCCTTATCTGTTTGTTCACCCTTAATCAGGGTCTCATATTCTTCCATGGTAAAGTATTTACCATCGGTATTTTTGAAGAGGAAGAACTTCTCTGCTTTTTCATAGAACTTGTCTTCTGTCAGCATTCCATATTCAATGAACAGGCGCAGATCATCCCATTTTGTTTGAAATTCTTCCCGTTTATCGTTGAACAACTGCAAAAGGCGGTCGGCCACTTTCTTGGTGATGTGACTGCTGATTTTCTTGACATTTGAATCGCTCTGAAGGTAAGAACGCGATACGTTCAAAGGAATATCAGGAGAGTCGATCACCCCGTGCAAAAGGGTCAAAAATTCGGGTACAATGCCTTCCACCAAATCGGTCACAAACACTTGGTTGCTGTATAGCTGTATCTTGTTTTTCTGAACTTCGATGGTGTTCTTCAGTTTGGGGAAATACAGGATACCAGTGAGGTTAAACGGATAATCCACATTCAGGTGAATATTGAAAAGAGGATCATCAGCCATGGGATACAACTGGTGGTAGAATTTAGTGTAATCTTCTTCCGTGAGGTCAACCGGTTTCTTAGTCCATGCAGGAGCTACATCGTTGATCTGGTTATCCTCATCGGTATCCACTTCCTTTCCGTCCTTCCAGGTTGTTTTCTTGCCGAATACAACAGGGACAGGCAGGAACTTGCAGTACTTGTTCAGCATATCTGCAATACGTGATTTTTCAAGGAATTCTTCCGACTCAGCATTGATATGCATGACAATATCGGTTCCAACTTCTTTCTTATCCGATTCTTCCAGCATGTATTCAGGGCTTCCGTCGCATTCCCAGCGAATAGCAGGGGCATCCGTGCGGTAGGATTTAGAATAAATCTCCACCTGGCTTGACACCATGAAAGAGGAATAGAATCCTAAACCGAAGTGTCCAATAATAGCATTGGCATCATTTTTATACTTTTCAAGGAACTCTTCGGCACCTGAAAAGGCGATCTGATTGATAAACTTTTCCACTTCCTCAGCCGTCATTCCAATGCCATTATCAGAAACAGTAATGGTTTTAGCCTCTTTGTCAATCGTAACACTCACTTTGGCATTCGAAATATCACCTGAATATTCGCCTTTGGCGGCCAGGGTACGAAGTTTCTGAGTAGCATCTACAGCATTAGATACAATTTCACGAAGGAAGATGTCGTGATCAGAATACAGGAACTTCTTGATAATTGGAAATAAATTGTCACTGGTTACGCCTATTTTTCCTTTTTGCATCGCACTTATTTTTTTGGTTAAACTTCTAATTTGTGTCCTTTGGTTTTCAAAGACTATACCATCGTTCAAAAATGACTTTTTGTCACCAATGTTGACAAGGATATGCTTTACAAGGTGACAGAAAATGATTTTTATTCTGCTTTATCAGACAGAAAGAGTTTAATTTGCGGCGTATTTGAATCGACCAATAACCATGACAGAACTTGAATCATATTTTCAACCATTCAGAGAAGAAATTATAGGCATTAATCAGCATTTCAACTCACCTTATGGTGAAAAAAAGATGATTTATGCTGACTGGATAGCTAGTGGCAGGCTCTATGGACCTATTGAAAAACAGATAACAGATATTTTTGGTCCCTTTACCGGCAATACCCATTCAGAGACCAGCGAAACAGGCGCCCTTATGACTCATGCCTATCGCCAGGCCCAACACATCATTAAGGCGCATGTAAATGCAGGACCCAATGATATTATCATCACAGCAGGTTCGGGCATGACTGCGGTAATCAATAAATTCCAGCGCATGCTGGGACTTAAATACTGTGGATTGGTGAATCACACCGGTTGCCTTTCAAAGCGTGAGCGTCCGGTAGTGTTTATCACCCATATGGAACATCATTCCAATCATACAAGCTGGTATGAGACCAATGCGGATGTAGTAATCGTTGAACCTGACGAGAACTTGCAGGTCAACCCGGAGAACCTGCGAAAAAAACTGGAAGAATACAAAGACCGGCCTCTAAAAATAGGCTCATTTACAGCCTGCTCCAATGTAACAGGCATCCATACACCTTATTACGAACTGTCGCAGATCATGCACGAATACGGAGGTTTGGTATTTATCGATTTCGCGGCTTCTGCTCCTTATAATTTAATGAACATGCATCCGGCAGATCCAAAGCAAAAGCTGGATGCCATCATGTTCTCGCCCCATAAGTTTTTGGGAGGCCCCGGATCATCCGGAGTTTTGGTATTTGATAAATCCATGTATCACAATTCGATCCCCGATCAGCCCGGTGGAGGAACAGTTGATTGGACCAATCCCTGGGGTGAATACAAATACGTGGATGATATTGAAGTGCGCGAAGATGGCGGCACTCCCGGCTTTTTGCAAACCATCCGCACGGCCCTTTGCATCCGCCTGAAAGAAAGCATGGGTATGGAAAACATTCGCCAGCGTGAAAAGGAACTGCTAAAAATGGCATTTGAAGGCCTTGACAGCATTGCGGAGGTAAAGATCATGGATAACAGCCAGCGTGATCGTTTGGGCATTATCTCTTTTTATGTGGCCAAAATTCATTACAACCTTCTGGTAAAACTGCTGAATGACAAGTTCGGCATTCAGGTTCGGGGAGGTTGCGCCTGTGCAGGAACATATGGCCACATCTTACTGCAGGTAAGTCATGAACTCTCGGATGAAATTACCCGCAGGATCAGCCAGGGCGACTTCTCATTAAAACCAGGATGGGTTCGCTGGTCCTTGCATCCTACTACCACCAATGAGGAAGTGCAGCTATTCATCGATGCACTGAGAGACATTGTAGCCAATCATGAAGAATATT
>JACMKG010000208.1 GCA_014380255.1 Prolixibacteraceae bacterium
GAATATCGTTTGCCAGTGAGAACGGCAGCAACAAATTAATTTTCGCCTTTATCCTAATTGACTCCGCCCGAAAACCGGCAATTACCTCTCCGGCCGGCATGATCGGGGAGTTTCTTCGTTGGTGGTGTCTTTTGTTCAACCAAATCCGACAAAGCAGCTTGACCGTTAACCACCTTAAAACACGGAAATTTTTTACAGGCAATTATTTTCAAAGTCTAATGTAGTTTGTGGCAAACTCTTAGTCCGGTAGAGGGATAATTTACCGGAATCAAAAGATTTTTTCTATTTCTAAGTTTCTTCAGTAGATTGCAAAAAAAAAGCCCCGTGTAGAAACAGAGGGCGCTAACGATTGCTTGCCATATGAAAATAGTTCGAAGTATTCTTTGAGCTGAGTATCACAGCTTTACACCAAATAAGTCTCACGATTGCCTGCTTTCCGATTGCTGCCGTATGATTAACTCATTTTGATATATCAAAGATAGGGTGCCAAACAATCCTTTAAAAGCAATGATTTTGCGATTTAATTACGCCAAAATAGGATTTTCACTTTCGAAAGTCTTTACTGTAGTGCATCCCAGGATAATTTGTTCATTATGTCCAACAGATTTTCGGATACTTTATTTACCTTAATTCATTCCCTTGAGAAGTCAGAAAAACGACATTTTAAGCTTTATATCAAGCGCAGTTCCGCAAAAGAGGACCTGAAAATTGTCAAACTTTTTGATGCGCTGGATAAATTAGACGACTACGACGAAAAATTGCTGCTGAAAAAATTACCGGGAATTGAAAAACCACAGCTTTCCAATCTCAAAAGCCACTTATACAAGGAAATACTTGCAAGCCTTCGTTTACTGAAAAGTACCGACAGCATAGATCTGCAGTTGAATGAACAGTTCGACTACGCCCATATCCTTTACAAAAAAGGATTGTTCAGCCAAAGTCTTCGAATTCTTGATCGGGCAAAGGAAATTGCCAAAGCGAATCAGAAATTTAATTTCCTGATACAGGTTATCGCGCTGGAGAAAAGAATCGAAGCGCTGCACATTACCCGGGGGATGCAAAGCAGGGCCGAAAGACTTGCCGCGGAAACAAATGAGGTCATTGATCACATAGATATGGTGGCCCGACTCTCGAACCTGGCGCTCCAGCTATACAGTTGGTATATAAAAAATGGACATGCCCGCAATGAGCGTGATGAAATCGGAGTTAAACTATTTTTCTATGAGAATCTGCCCGGAAAAGCATTGCTGCAATCAGGTTTTTATGAGAAGTTATACCTGTATCAGAGTTATACATGGTATGGCTTTATAAGGCAGGATTTCCTGCTCTATTATAGATATGGACAAAAATGGGTTGATATTTTTGACGAACAGCCTTTGATGATCCGTGTAGAAACCGGCCATTATATTAAAGGACTGCACAATCTCATGAATGCGCATTTTGTGCTTCGTAACTACCGTAAGTTTGATGCTGACCTGAGAAAGTTTGAGCTTTTTGGACAGACGGATCGTGTGCAGGACCACGACAACTTCCGGATCCAGACCTTCATTTATATTACAACAGCAAAGATCAACCAGCATTTTATGCTTGGCACCTTCAAGGAGGGCCTTACGCTGGTACCTTCGATTATTGAAAAGCTGAATGAGTATGCCCTTTTCCTTGATAGTCACCGGATCATGGTTCTCAATTACAAAATTGCCATGCTCTATTTCGGATCCGGGGATTTTGAAACCTGCATTGACTATCTCCAAAAAATCATAAACGATAATGTTGAGCTACGTAATGATCTTCAATGTTACGCCCGTCTGCTGCATTTAATGGCCCACTATGAACTCAAGAATTATGGATTGATGGAATACCTTACAAAGTCTGTATACCGGTTTATGTCTAAGATGGAAAATCTTACGGTGGTTGAAGAGGAAATGTTTAAGTTCTTAAAAAACTCATTTCACGTATCCCGTTATAAACTCAAAGAAGAACTGGAAAAATTCCTGGAAAAGACAAAAGCGTTGGAAAAGAATCGCTTCGAAACCAGGTCATTTGCTTACCTCGATGTGATATCATGGGTTGAAAGTAAAGTGTCACAAAAAACCATGAGTGAGGTTATCAGGGAAAAGTTCCTGAATAGTCACAAGCGACATTGACAATCACACTGTATTCACGGAATTCGATAGCTTACTATTTAGGAATTCTTTACATATCTATAACCCGCGGAACCGCGGGTTATTTTTAGTTTGTACATTCCTGTAACCTCTACGAAATATTTCTATAGCCTCTACGAAAGAAGTTCCTCTCTCAAATGGCATAGAATTAGAAATATCTTCTTTACGAAACATCTAAGCCTCATTACCGGAAGGCTTTTGCTGGTTCTAAAAATCACATAACTCCTCTTGAAGAACAATCCAGGGGATCGCTGGGGATTTTAATACCCACAATTTGTAAAACATTTGAATTAATGATGAACCTAAACCAGAAAAGGCCCCGGGAATATTTTCTTACGAAAGGACTTGATGATTTCTTCACAGGAGTCTATAAGGCTGTAAAATTTATGATCCGTTTCTTTAAAGAAGCCTTTCTTCCACCATTCGAATTCAAGGAAATTGTCAGGCAATGTTATGAAGTAGGTTACAAATCACTGGCTCTCATTTCCATTACCGGGTTTGTAACTGGGATCGTTTTCACAAAACAGTCACGCCCATCGCTTGCAGAATTTGGTGCTACCTCATGGCTACCGTCCCTGGTTTCTATTGCGATATTACGTGCACTTGCTCCATTGATAACAGCCCTGATAACCGCGGGTAAAGTGGGATCTAACATTGGTGCGGAACTCGGGTCAATGAGAGTAACTGAACAAATAGATGCTATGGAAGTTTCAGCAACAAATCCTTTTAAGTTCCTGGTGGTAACCAGGGTTATCGCAACAACCCTGATGGTTCCCATCCTTATGCTCTATGTAGCCTTAATTGGCCTGATGGGTGGATTCCTGAATGTAAATGCGAATGAACAAACCAGCCTGGTAACCTTTTTTCAGAAAGCCTTTGAAAGTATCAGGTTTATTGATATCTGGTCCTCGATAATTAAGTCCCTGATTTTTGGATTCACAATTGGAATTGTCGGCGC
>JACMKG010000209.1 GCA_014380255.1 Prolixibacteraceae bacterium
CGAATTTTACCTAAGATTACGAACGTAGAAATGAAGCCTTTATGAAAGATAGAATTATTAAGATATTGCTCATTAACAATCAGGGGGATCCTGGAATCAGCTTAAAAGCTCTGATAGAAAAGCTATTCCCCGGTGCGATGGTATTAATGACGCTAAGTGGAAACCAAGGAATTGTAGTTGCTGCCGCCGAAACCCCTGATGTGATCCTACTTGACCAGCATTTGCCCGATATGGATAGCTATGACCTATGCCAAAACCTGAAAGCAGACAGTAAATCAGGCAATATCCCTGTAATCTTTTTAATGGATGCTAAAGCCGGTAAAGAGGCCCGTAAACGCGCGCTGCAATGCGGTGCGGATGCATTTCTCGCGAAGCCTGTTGATGAAAGTGAGCTTACTCTCCAGATACGTGCAATGATCACCATTAGAATGGCTCAAAATAAAAAACAGGGAATAAAAGCGCGCATGCAAGGTTTGGTTGAAGAGCAAACCAATGAACCTTCGTATGCTGAAATTTATACCCAGAGCATTTCTATAAGCGCTAATGGTGAAAATGAAGACAGAAGTACCAGCGCTGATTTCTTAAACGACAGAGAAGAAGAGGTAAGGGTTAATTTACAACAGATATCATCACCTGAAGGAAGTATTGCAGATCTGGAACTTCGGGACATCATAGATGCTACATCCATTCAAAATCTGATGGAGAACTTCTATAAACTCGCACAAATACCGGTAGCTATCATCGACACCAAGGGTGAGGTGCTGGTTGGTGTTGGGTGGCAGGATATCTGCACCAAGTTTCACAGGAAATATCCTGAGTCCTGCAACAACTGCATTGAAAGCGATACCAATCTCACCTACGGTATTCCCGACGGGGAATTCAAATTGTACAAGTGCAGAAATAATATGTGGGATGTTGCTACTCCCATTATTATTGGCAATGAACACAAAGGGAATCTGTTTATGGGTCAATTCTTCTTTGACAGCGAACCCAAAGATGAACAACTCTTCCGTAAGCAGGCTGACCGTTACGGGTTTCCACCCGATGAATACATGAGTGCTCTTGAAAGAGCGCCTCACATTAGCAGGCAAAAGCTTGACCATGCCAAAGCATTTTTACTGAACCTTTCACGCTCTATTTCCCAGCTTAGCTTTAGTAATATTTTACTGGCAAAAGCTAATACCCAGCAAAAGAAAATTGAGAATGCTTTAAGAGAAAGCGAAGAATTATTAAACAAAGCCCAGGAAATCGCTCATTTAGGATCCTGGTCGCTGGATCTGATTACCAACACGCTCACCTGGAGCGATGAAATATACCGCATTTTTGGGTTGAACCCCCAGGAATTTACTGCCACTTATGAAGGATTTCTGGAAGTCATCCATCCTGACGATCGTGAAGCCGTCAATTCCGCCTACGTTCATTCAATACGCGATGGCAAAGATGGCTATCGGATTGAACATCGCATCATCTGTAAAGATACCGGCGAGTTAAGACATGTGCTGGAAAAATGCGAACATATAAAAGATGAATCCGGGAAAATAGTGCGCTCGGTAGGCATGGTGCATGATGTTACGGCCAGTAAGGTAGAGGAGGAAAAGCTGCGTAAGCTGAATAAGACCCTGGCTGCCTTGAGTAAAAGTAGTCAGGCCATGTCTCAATCGCAGGAAGAATTAGACTATTTAAATCAGGTATGCAAAATCGTTGTGGAGGATACTGATTTTGCCATGGTCTGGATTGGATATGCCCAGAACGACAAAGCCAAGTCTATACTGCCAGTGGCAAGTGCAGGTTTTGAGGACGACTACCTGGAAACCGTTAAAATCAGTTGGGGAGATACAGAACATGGGCATGGCCCTACTGGAACGGCTATCCGTACCGGCAAAATGTGCATGTGTAACAACATGTTTGCTGATCCTGATTTTGAGCCCTGGCGTGAGCAGGCTTTAAAAAGAGGTTATGCCGCCTCGGTCGTTTTCCCATTGAAAGCAGGTAACAGAACCTTTGGGGCGATATCCATTTATTCAAAAGAGCCTGATTCATTCCTAAAAGATGAAATTAACCTCCTCTCCGAACTGGCCAGCGATCTGGCTCATGGCATTACAACCATCCGGCTTAGAAATGCCCACCAAAAGGCTGAAGAGGCGCTCAGTAAATCTCATAATGAACTTGAAATACTTGTAAAAGAGAGAACGCGCGAATTGCAGGTAGCCAACGAATTACTTCAAAAGGAAATAAATATTGGCAAACAGCAGGAACTCAATCTGAAATTAGCCGAAGAAAAATACCGTACAGTGGCCGACCATACTCATGGATGGGAATTTTGGCTGGATAAGGAGGAGAATTTCCTGTATTGCTCACCTTCCTGTGAAAGGATAACCGGCTATAAAGCAACCGACTTTTTACAGAATCCCGAACTGCTATATGAAATCATACATCCCGATGACCTTAAAATATTCCGGACCCATCGAAGAACCAAAGAGCTGGGGCAGGTAAAGGAAAATGAACTGGAATACAGGATTATCCATGCCGATGGTTCCATCCGTTGGATTGGCCATGAATGCCAACCTATCAATGACGAGTCGGGAGCTTACAAAGGGGTCAGAGGGAGTAACAAGGATATAACCAGAAGAAAAGAAGTTGAACAGCTTTTGAAGACGAGCAATCAAAAATATCGTCTTCTTTCGGCCAATATCAATGATGGGATATTTATCTGCAAAAATGGCCGGCTGGAGTACGTGAACAAAGCAATGAAACGCATCTTTGGATATTCTAAATTCAAGATGGAAGGATTGATGCTTTCTCAATTAGCCTTGCCTGATTACCAGGAA